>JAGFJG010000103.1 GCA_024102915.1 Caldilineales bacterium | reverse complement strand
AATTGCACGCTTACATCGTCGCCCGCATCCAGATCGCCCACGTCGTATGAGCACTCACTGCCCGCATCGCCGTCGGGCGAACACGCCCAGCCGGCCGTGCTCGCCCCGGCGTTGAATGTCGTGTGCGCAGGCACAGTATCGGTGAGCACAACGCCAATAGCGCCCTGATTCCCAACGTTCTCCACCGTGATCGTGTAAACCAGCGTGTCGCCCGGTTCCATCTCCACTTCGTCATCTATTTTTGTCACGACGATATCTGGAAATGCGTCGAAGGGCGTGTCCTCGTTATCGCAATTGTCGCCAGGATTCATGTCCGGGCCATTCGTGCCATCGTCGTGAGCGCAGGCTGTGTTATCGATCTGCGTCACGCCCGCGGGTAAAGAGCTGTCGGTTGTCAGGACGAATGACAGAGCGCCGCCGTCCCCCACCGCCAGATCGCCAACGTCATACGCGCAAACGCTGCCAGGGTTGTTATCAGGTTGGCAATCCCAACCCGAGCTGCTGGCTCCTGCGTTGAATGTAGTGTGAGCCGGTATGGTGTCGGTCACAACGACGCCGGTGGCATCCTGCGTGCCCACATTTTCATAGGAAACTGTGTAGGCGATGGCATCCCCCGGTTCGGCGCGCACGTCGTCATCGGTTTTGACGACCACGATGTCGGGCGCGGCAACAACGGGCGTGATGGTGGGATCATCTTCTTCTAGAGTATCGGGATCGTTGGTGGGGATAGTGAAAATGTCTTCATAGGTGACAATGCCCTGGTTAGCCACCTGCGTCACACCTGCAGGCAGCGGCGACCTGACGATGACATCGAAGGTGATAGTGGCGCCTTCTCCGTCCAGGAGATCGCCCAAATCAATTTCCACAGTATTGTCGTCAGGGTTGTTCCCTGTGATGATCGCCCCTCGGGTCGTTGTGACTGAGCCGGGTACAAAAAGGATATTCGGGTCGAGTTCGGGATTGTCGCTGAAGAAGACATCGGCTACCGCAACGTCGAGAAAATCATCGACATTGTCGATATTGATCGTGTATCGCAATTTCTCTCCGGGGTTCACGACGCCA
Organism: Caldilineales bacterium; assembly: GCA_024102915.1. Taxonomy (GTDB): domain Bacteria; phylum Chloroflexota; class Anaerolineae; order J102; family J102; genus JAGFJG01. The sequence continues at coordinate 23,894 of JAGFJG010000103.1, read as the reverse complement.
TCATTATTATTGTCCTCGATCAAGGTATCCGTTTTGGCAGCAATCAGCCGAGACACGGCTGTAATTTCATCAATGATAAAGTCAGGAGCCGACGTTGACTCGATAAAGATGGACACTGCGCCCACGTCGCTGAAATTAGCGCCGCTCCCCAATGAGGTTGTGAACAGTTTGAGGGGCATGACCACCTCTTGGGGCGTGTACATGCCGCCGGGTAAAGGTAGCGCATAAGTCGAAGCGTTCGAGCCATCCGTAAAAATCGAGAAATCGAGATCGACCGGATTGTCGAGAAAGATGATCGCCAATTGCAACGAATCCTTTCTGTAACCATCGGTGATATCAAAACCGCCCAACCCGGTGGGATCTAGTGTAGGGCTGCCATCGACGCCATCCCACTGGATTTCGCTCTGGGCATGTACGGATGGCCCCTGATCATAACCATATCCTCCCGCTGTCACCTCGCCTGACACGCCATAGCTGCCCGCCGATACCAGCTTGATCCAGATGTCGCGCTCTGTCCCGATGATACCAGGGCCAATCACGGAAGAGCTCTTCGTTTTGCCGACGTCGGCTAATCCCTGCAACGATAGGCGATCTTGAGGAAACTCAAAATTGTCGAGATAAAAAATACTGCCCGGCACGCCATCGGAGATCGAAACTGTCTCCCCTTGACCTGAGTCCGTGTCCAGACCTCGGACATCCTCCCCCAGTAGAAAAACCAGGCCAAACAGGACACTAATGCCAAGCAGTACTGACATTACCGAATTTTCAAAAACTCTTCTCATGATTGTTTTGCCCCATACTGTAAGTCAGCGGAACAGGATAGATTTCAATTGTTACAATGCTAACAAGAATCTATGAGACGTGATAAGCCATTGTTATAATAAGACGCAGTAACTCCTGACAAGTCGCGCAAGAATCCATTTCTTCTTTGCCGTCTAGTTTGAGTGCATTGTCCGAGACGCGAAGACAATTTGCAAAGATCTGACATGCCATGCTAGACTTTCAAAGCTAATCTTAATCTCACCTTGGAGGACGCAGTCCATGTTCAACGATAAAGTAGTGAACAACATGCGCATTCGACGTGCAGCCGATAGCGGCGGCAGCGTACATGCGCGGAGTGCGTCCATCGACAGCGGGATTATGTAAACTGACGAATCGATAATCCAAGGCCACGGGCGCAACTCCTGCCCCGTGGCCTTTTTTGTTGGGCCGAACCCTGGCAGATAACGCCAGAACGGTCGACCTCACATCTCAACGGTCACAGGGCATCCTCGTGACCGTTTTTTGTTGGCTCTGACCGGGAGGCAGACATCATGCAAACGCCAATTCTTAACCCGACCTTCGAACTCAACCCCGCCCTCTTCATCACACAGGAGACGACAATGCCCCCAGCCATTTTCGTCCATGACATTTACAAATCGTTTGGCAAGCCGCAAGAAACCCGCTCCTGGCTGCCCTGGCATAATAATGGGGCGGCGAGCAACGGCAACAAAAACGGCGTCAAGAAGAAAATCGTCGCCGTCGATCACGTCAGCTTCGAAGTGCGCCAGGGCGAGGTCTTCGGCGTGCTTGGCCCCAACGGCAGCGGTAAATCCACCCTCATCCGCCTGATGTCGACGCTCTTGCTGCCCGACAGCGGCGAGATCACCGTCTTCGGACACGACGTGGTGGCAGAACCAATGGCTGTGCAGCGGCTGATCAACCGCGTTTCGGTCGAGGCCAGTTTCTTCAAGAAGCTGTCGCCAATGGAGAACCTGCTTTACGGCGCCCGGTTATATGGCCTGAATGGTCAGGAGACGCGCCGCGAGGTTGAGGCCATCCTCAAGCGATTGGGTCTAGAAGATCGCTCGATCTACAACCCCATGGAACAGATGTCCCGCGGTATGCAGCAGAAAGTTGCCATCGCCCGCGCCCTGCTCTCTCACCCGCGCGTGCTGTTGCTGGACGAACCGACCACCGGCCTCGACCCTCGTTCCAAGCGCGAAGTCCAGGCTGTCGTGCGAGAACTGCAACATGCCGACGGCACGACTATCCTGCTCACCACCCACGATATGAACGAAGCCGAAGTGCTGTGCGACCGCATCGCCATCATGGACCGGGGAAAAGTGGTCGCCCTGGATACGCCTGCCAATCTGCGGGCGCTTGTGCCCGGCAGCAACGGCCACCAACCCACCCTCGAAGATGTCTTCCTCGAACTCACAGGCAGGCAGCTTGTAACCGAGGAGGATGCGCAGTAAACCGATATTGGGTATTGAAGCTGGAAATCCCCTCTCTCAAATACCCAATATCCATTCCCTAAGGAAAGTCCCCATGTCTACACTCACACACCAATTACGAGCCTCATACGCGTTTATGGAGCGCAACGCCAACCTGGTCAAGCGCTACTGGTCATGGGAGATCGTCTGGCTCACCTACTCCATCGCCAACGCCCTCTCGGTCAGTTTCATCGGCCTGGGCATGGAGCAGATCAGCGGCAACCCGGAAGTGGATGGCCGCGAGTTAGCCCTCTACCTGATCATCGGCACCCTGGTCTGGCACTTCCTCTCGGTCATCTTTTACTGGATCACCGACGTGATCGGCATCGAGCGCTGGGAGGGAACCATCGAGTACACGCTCATGGCCCCGATCCATCGCGTCACCCACATGGCCGGACAGACGCTGTTCGCCGTGATCTACAGCCTGCTGTTCACCTCGGTCATCCTGTTCGTGGCCGTGCTGCTATTCGAGATCGACCTCAGCCGGGCCAACCTGGCGGGCGGGGCGATCATGCTGCTGGCCGGCAGCCTCAGCTTCATCGGCATCAGCATCACCGCCTCCACCCTGCCTTTGCTCTTCCCCGAACGCGGCTCGCAGATGACGCATGTGATCATCGCCATCATGCTGCTAATCTCCGGCGTGTACTATCCGATCGACGTGCTGCCTCAGGTCTTGCAAAAGCTGTCCGTGCTCAGCCCCGCCACCTACGTACTGGTGGGCGTCCGTTCCGCTCTGCTGGAAGGCACAGCCACCCGCAACCTCTGGCCCTACATCTGGCCTGTGCTGCTGATGGGCGTGATTGCCATCCCGGCCGGGTTGAAGATATTCGGCTGGGCCGAGCGCTACGCCAAACGCACCGGCAAGCTGCATCGAAACGGGTAACAAGTGACTGTCACCTGCGAGGTGACAGTCACTTCCTCCTCATGAATTTCTCATGCTCAAACCCATCCCCACCTACTTCCTGATCCAGGCGGTGTTCGGACTGCTGTTCACCTCCATGGCCACGGTCAGCGCCATCTACCGCGTGCAGGTCGTGTACCTGGACCCGTTGCAACTGGTGCTGGTGGGCACGGCGCTGGAAGGCGCGTACTTCCTGGCCGAGATCCCCACCGGCGTCATCGCCGACACCTACAGCCGCAAGTTGTCACTGATCATCGGCTTCATCCTGATCGGCATCGGCTTTGCCGTGGAAGGCCTGTTCCCCACCTTCGCCACAGTGCTCCTGGCCCAGGTGATCTGGGGCGTGGGCGCTACCTTCCTTAGCGGCGCCGAAGAAGCCTGGATCGCCGGCGAGATCGGCGAGGAAAACCTGACCAGCGTCATGATCCGCGGCGATCAGATCAGCCGGGTCATGTCGATTCTGGGCGTGCTTCTGGCCATGCTGATCGGAGCCATTGCCCTGGGCCTCACCTTCGTGCTGGCTGGCGCTGGCATCATCCTCATGGGCCTGGCGCTGATCGTCCTCATGCCCGAGACGAACTTCCAGCCCGCCGCCGCCGATGAACGCAACACCTGGAAGAAAATGGGGATCACCGTCCGCGATGGCGCTGCATTCGTGCGGGCCAGCAATGTCCTCATGCTGATCTTCGCCATCGAACTCTGCTTTGGCCTGTCCAGCGAGGGCATCGACCGCCTGAGCGAGGCGCACTTGCTGGAAAACTTCACCTGGCCGACATTCCCTGCCTGGCAGCCCATCATCTGGCTCGGCTCGATCCGCATCGCCAACTCGCTCATCAACATCGGTGTCAGCGAATGGCTGCGGCGACATGTCGCCAGGTCCGCCGCCGACCGCACCATCCGTATCATGCAATTGCTATCCACGATCTGGATTGTGGCGCTGATCGCCTTCGCATTTGCTTCCAGTTTCATGCTGGGCGTGATGACCTGGATGCTGGCCGTGCAGATGCGCTGGGGCGTCATGAATCTGTACACCCCCTGGGTGACCAAGCAGATCGACCAGCGCGTGCGCGCAACTGTGCTTTCGATGTGGGGCCAGATGCACGCTTTCGGCGAAATAATCGGCGGGCCGCTGATCGGCGCCATCGCCACAATCACCACGCTCGCCACCGGTTATGCCAGCATCGCACTCCTGCTGCTGCCCGTGCCGATCCTGTTCGGGATCGTGCGCAGGAAGCAGGCGCTCCCGCAACCGTCAACCCCTTTACTCACCTCGGAATAACCATCATGTCTACCACACACAATTTACCCGAACCGCACGGCCTGCCGGGCTATACCTGGCGGTCGGCGCAACTCGAAGACGCCCCCGCCATCCATCAAACCCTGATCGACATCGACGAAGCCGACAACCGGCATTGGGCCGGGACTCTGTCCGAGCTTGAGTCGGAATTCGCAGACCCCGACGTGGACGCCAAACGAGACACCCTGGTCGGGTTCACGCCGGGTGGCCGGGTGGCCGCGTTAGCCTGGGTTTATGCTCCAAGCAAGGTTGAGAACAAGCATCGCGCTTACCTCTGGGCGCAGGTCCATCCGCAGCACCGCACGCGCACGATGGAAGATTTCGTCATGGCATGGTCGCAAGCCAATGCCCGGCGCAACCTCTGCCAGCGCAACGGCTCGTTGCCTCGTCTCCTGCGCGGAAGCGCCATGACGCATGACACGGCCCGCATCGAGTGGTTTCAACGGCACGGCTTCGAGCCGATGCGCCACTTCTTCACCATGCGTCGTCACCTCGGCAATGCCATCGCTGAACCAACCTTGCCCAACCATCTGTCCATCCACCCCTGGCGACCGGAATTCGACCAGCCTACATTCGAAGCCTTCAACGAATCCTTCCGCGACCACTGGGGATTCGACCCGATTCCCTACGAGACGTGGAAGCTGTTCTTTACCGGGCGCGATTCCTTCCGCTCAGACCTCTCCTTTGTGATCACAGATGGCGACGAGATCGCAGGTTTCGCCATCAACTACTACAGCCCGGAAGAGAATGAGCGCAAGGGCATCGATGAAGCCTGGATTGGCGACCTGGGCACGCGGCGGCCCTGGCGCAAACAAGGCATCGCCACCGCTCTCCTCAACCACTCGATGCTGGCCTTCCGCGCCGCAGGCATCGCCCATGCCTCGCTCGGCGTGGATAGCGAGAACCCAACCGGAGCTCTCGGCGTATACGAGCGTGTCGGCTTCAAAGTGGTCGAACGCAGTCTCTCCCTCGGCAAGTATATCGAGGAAGGTGACTGCGACCCGCAACAGGCGCAACCGGTCCTGGCGGTGACGAAATCAGCCTGAGAAAACCGAGTCCGGCGCGGCGTCCTATCATTGGGGCCGCGCCGGACTCTCCGGTTCACTTCATCACTTGATTACTGCTTCAACGCAACAGCACCGGCAAATACAACCTAGGGCTGAGCTCGTCCACAACCTTGAGACGAACGCTGATCGGGGTCAGCCCGTGACCGGGAGCGTCGCTCTCGATGCAGAGATGCCCGACATAGAAACCCTCGGCCAGGCCGGTCGAGTCGAATGTCACCACCAACTCAGCATTCCCGCCCTTGGCCGTGACTCCGGACGCAGGCGACACCTCGGCCCAGGGCATGTCACTGCGCTGGACACACGGAGTGATGCCCTTGCGACCGAGGATGCGGAAGAGCGCATCCGGGTCCTGGCCGCCGCCCACGCCGCACACCGACGCACCCGGCTTCCAGGTCGCGCATTGCGGCTTGTTCAGCAGGCCATTGGTGTCTTCCCAGGCATAGGGTTTGCCGCTTTGCACAACCCGCGTAGCCCAGAACCATTGTTGCGTGCCAGGATTGAAGCGCATATTGGCGACGACGGAAAGCCAATAGACGCCAGGGGGGAGTTCGACCGGCGTCGGGAGTTCGAAGGCGACAAGACCGTCGAGGTCGGATGTGGGATCGAGATTATCGATCCCTGCGACCAGATCGCCGGGCAAGCCGTTCTTGTCGGCGTAGAAATTGATGTCGAAATCTCGGGCGGGGCCGTCGCCCGTAGTATAAAGGCCGGGGATGATGAGCTGCCCGATCGTCCAGCCGCCATCCACCACGGGCACGACAAAGTCATCGGCCCCGCGCGTCTGGCCGTTGAAATCGAGGAAGAATTGGGAAGGAAACGCATTGCTGCCAATGCTGTTGATCTGATCGTAGAGGGTTACGGTATTTTGAGCCGAGGCTGTCGAGGCTATGCTGGCGCTCCCGCCTAGATTCGACTCATCGACCTCCCAGTTGAGCGCGGCCCCGCCGGGGTTGCTGATCCTGACCAGTTGCGTCGTCTGTTGGTTCGGCAATTGTTCGGCCGCCAGATTGGCCGGATGCGCGGCGATGACCGCATGTGTGACGACCTGCAAAGTTACTGGGATGGTCAGCGATTCGGTCGCGGCGGCATTGCTCTCGATGCAGATGCTGGCGTCGTACTGGCCGGGCGCGAGACCGGTCGAGTCGAGGACGATCTGGACGGGCGTGGATACATCGGGCGGGGTGGCCCCGGCTGCGGGGATGATGGCCGTCAGCCAGGGAATCTCGACCGGCGCTGTACAGGTCTCGCCAACTGCATTTGCCGCCAACGAATCCGCCTCATTTGTGACGATTTCCCAATTCAATTCGGTTGTTCCTGTATTGGAGATGACCAGCGTATACGTGACCACAGCGCCTGTTCCAAGTTCGCTGTCTATGCTCTCGTTGCTGACCGTCAATTCCGCCTGCGGCTCGACCGGGATCACAGCCACGGGCAGACCGACATCCGGGGCCAGATTCGATGCTTCGGCCCAGGTGATTGCGCCGAATTGCCATTGTCCCTTCGCCGCCGCGCTGACATCCAGACGCACCTCGAACTGGGCGGAAGCGCCAGGAGCCAGATTCAGCACCGAGGGCAGGAAGTCGGCGGAGCCTACGCCGATATAGGCGGGCGAAAAGCTGAGGGGCACGCTGGTGGGATTACGCACGATCCGGGTCCACGTACATTGATCCGCGCAATGGCTATTCGCCAGGCTGGGCAGATTCAGCGATGCGGGATCACCGCCATTGCTCGGGTTGGCGGCCGCAAAATCATCGGCCGTTTCATCGAAAATCATGCCCGCGCGGGCCGCTGCGGTCAGATCGACGCGACCCGAACCGGCGTCAAAATAGGTGGCGGGATTGACGCCATCCTCTTTCCGCACTTGCCGGATGGCCGTTGTCATCAGCGCCGACTTGATCTCGGAGGGACTCCAATCGGGATGAAGGGCTTTGATCAGTGCAGCGGAGCCAGCGGTATGCGGGCTGGACATGGAGGTGCCGCTCTCGAAATTGTACTCGCTCATCCATGGATCGGAAGCGCCAGAAGGCCCGCTGCCGCTGCGATAGGCCGCCAGCACCGACACGCCCGGCGCTGTAACGTCCGGTTTGATCACGCTATTTGTCGTTATTGTGACTGGCCCGCGGGAACTGAATCCCGCCATGATGTCGCCATTGGCGGGAGCGAAATCGAATAGGGTTCCCTGAATGCTGGCTGTGTGACCGGTTCCGGTCGCAAGCCACGCTTTCAGAAGATCGCCTTGATCGTTGTCCAAATGCACGGCTGGGATGAAGTGCGCATCGGCATTGACGGACTCGCCGGGCAGCGTATTCACCAGCACGAGTCCGCCGGCGCCGCCCGCCTTCACATTGCTGCCTTTTGCGACCCGCGCGATTCCCCCTCGATCACAGACGACGATCTCGCCATTGGTCCAGGCGCCAGCAGGGAATGGATTCAGGCAAAAGGCATCACCGAAATCACCGGCGTAGACAATGGGGGCGGGGCCATAGGGTGTGCTCAGACCCTGGCCGCTCATGTTTGGCGGCGGCTGGCTGCCCCCGCCGCTGAGCGGGCCGAGGATGGTGACGCTGGAACGATTGTGTGTGGAGGCGGCGACCGTCAGCACCCAGGGGGCATCGCCCGGCGAACCCAATGTGCTGGGAGCCGGACCACTGTTGCCTGCCGAGGTCACAGGGGTGATACCGGCGTCCATCGCTGCCAGAAACGCCAGGGCGTCAGCGTCGAGCCAGGGGTCGTTCGGCGAGCCGCCGATGGAATAGTTGATGACATCGACGCCATCAAGCGTTGCCTGATCGATGGCATCGAGTAGAGAGACGAGCGGACATCCGGCATCGTCGAGACAGGCATCATAGCCGATGATGTTGGCATGCGGGGCCACGCCCGAAATGTTGGCGGTATAGGCGAAGGGATTGGACGGGGCGATATTGAAAAGTGCGGATACGGTGTTGCCCGCGGCGGTGCTGCCGGTATGACTGCCATGCCCCTGGGTGTCTTCGGTGGTTTCGCCGGTGAAAATATAGTAGCCGATCAATTTGTTGTTGCACTTGAACTTAGTCGGTTGCGTTTTGCACAGACCAAGAAAATTCCCCGCCCCCAATGGATTCTGGTGTGTGAAGCCATCGATGGGGCCAACGGCAGCAAAAGAAGGATGGTCGAGATTGAAACCGGTGTCGATGACGCCGACAGTAATCCCCTCGCCTTTGGTCGCTGTACCCCCGCTGGCCGAGCCATTCCAAATAGTGGGCGCTCCGATCCAGGTCGGGCCGACGTCGGTGTGCAATTGTCGCATCTTATCGGGCTGCACCTGGGCGACGCCATCCATGCCTGCAATGATGGCCGCTTCCGCCGCGGTCATCTCCGCCGCAAAGCCGTTGAAGGCTGCCTGGTACGTGAACAGAGGTTGTACAGGCCTGCCGAGCAAAGCGCTGGCCTGCAAGACTGTCCCGGCCTGGCGTTGGGAGAGGTAATCCAGATAGGCCAGGCTGTCGGCGGAGTTTGCATCCAGCTTCCTCTCTCCCCGCTCGGCGGCATTGGTTGCAGCCAGATCGGAAATGCCGCCGTGGTACGAGGCGAGAGGCGGGTCGATCAATTGCACGATATAGACTCGCGAATCGCCGGCCGACCCATTGCTTTCCGCCTCGCTCTGAAAAGGACCGTCGTCGAGGGCAAGGGCCGCGGTCGAGCCTGGGCCAATCAGGATCGCCAGTAACGACAAAGCGAAGACGCTTACAATCAGTTTTTGTAGATATGACATCGAATTTCTCCCGCAGAACCCCGACATCGTCGAGATATTTATTTAGTGCAGCCAATTATAGGCGTGACAGGCGAATCAGCGCAACAGGTTTTAAGACGGCCCCAAATCCGCCCGCGGCATGGACATTACCTCCCCTCATCGACTATACTCCGAACGAGTTCTCGACCAACCTTCATCCTACATCCATCGTGAGCGTATTATGCGAACCATCACACATCTGGGTCTGGCCGATGCCCAACGCGCCCTTTCAGCCATTCAGGAAGAATTGGCTGCCCGCGACAAATCGGCCGTCATCGCTGTGGCCGATGCCCATGGCGAATTGATCGCACTGCAACGGTCGGATGGAGCGCCGCTGGCCTCCATTGTCATTGCCGCCAACAAAGCCTGGACTGCGGCGCGGGAGCGCAAACCGACGCGCGAGATCGGTCAATCGGCTCGGCACCCGCAAGAGGGTTTCGACATGGCCTATTACGGCGATCGGCGCTATATCGGCTGGGGCGGCGGCGTGCCGGTGGTCGTCGAGGGCACTGTCGTCGGGGCGGTTGCGGTCAGCGGCCTGTCCGAGGCCGAGGATATGGAGCTTGCGAAGATGGGCATTGCCGCCATCCTGGAAGTCTGGGAAGACTGGACCCCATGACATCATCGGATAGGGGCCGTTTGCATCAGATTAGTTCAGGCGCGCCATGAATCGCGGCATCCTGTACGGGACGACAGCCTATGTGGTATGGGGGTTGTCGCCGATCTATTGGAAACACTTGCAGGGCGTCTCCTCGCTGGAGATCATCGCCAATCGCGTCCTCTGGTCTTTCGTCCTGGTGCTGATTGTGTTGCTGTTTCGCAAACAGTGGGGATGGCTGCATCGTTTGCGCTACGACCCGAAGATGTTATTGACGCTCGGAGCGGCGGCGCTTTTGCTGGGGCTCAATTGGTTGACCTACGTCTGGGCCGTTAATTCCGGTTTTGTCGTGGAAGCCAGCCTGGGCTATTTCATCACCCCGCTGGTCAGCGTCGCCCTGGGCGTCATCATCTTGCGGGAACGGCTGCGACCCTGGCAATGGGTGGCGATCGCACTGGCCGCATGCGGGGTTCTTTATCTGACAATCGCCTACGGCTCGCTGCCCTGGATCAGCCTGATCCTGGCCTTTAGCTTTGGGCTGTACGGTTATATGAAGAAAAGAGGCCGTCTGCCTGTGCTGGAAAGTCTGGGCGTCGAGACAGGCTGGCTGCTGATACCCACCCTGATCGTGCTTATCGTCATGCAAGGACAGAACACGGCGGCGCTGGGCCATGCGGATGCGCTCAGCAATATCCTCCTGATCGGTTCCGGCGTGATGACCGCAGTTCCCCTGCTCATGTTCGCCACCGGCGCGAGAATGATACCGCTCACCGTTCTGGGCATCCTGCAATTTATCGCCCCCACCTTGCAGTTCCTCTTAGGCGTTTTTGTCTATGATGAGCCGTTCAACATAATCAGGCTGGTGGGGTTTTCGATCATTTGGGTGGCCCTGATCATCTACGTCGCCGAAAATTTCGCCCATCGCCGCACAAGACATGCGGTGCTGGCCCCCGTATCAGCGGGAGCAGGCAGGGGAAGCGACTGAGAACCATATCAAAATGGAATTCGATCATTATTTCGTAGTCTTTCTGAAAAAGGGGCCGACCTGGACGCCGGAATCTTCGCCGGAACTGGATCGCCTGCAGGAAGGACATCTGGCGCATCTGGCCCAATTGGCGGCGGACGGATATTTGCTGTTAAACGGCCCGGTGCAAGATCATTCCAGCGGTGATGTGCGCGGCATTTCGGTCTATGATCCGGTTCGCTGCGGCAGCCTGGACGATCTCAAGAAGCTGGTCGAGGCTGACCCGATGTTCGGGGTGCAAAGGCTGGTCGGCGAGTACCTCATCTGGTACGTCCCTAAAGGTTCCACCTTAGGGCCGGTGCAGCCGTGAACGATGCCGCATCGATGCCGCCAATGGGCGAGGCCATTCAGGATCACTATCCCGACCACCTGGCCTGGTGTTATGGCTGCGGACGCCTGAACGAGCATGGGCATCACGTGCGCACCATTTGGGATGGGGACGAAACTGTCGCAGTCTTCCAACCTGGACCCTACCACATCGCTATCCCCGGCTACGTTTATGGCGGGCTGCTGGCTTCGCTGATCGATTGTCATGGCACCGGCACGGCGGCTGCCGCCGCAGAACGCGCGCTGACGACAGCGGGAGAGACCGCCGAAACGCCACGTTTCCTCACGGCTTCCTTGCATGTAGATTATCTCAAACCGACGCCGCTTGGCCCGACGCTGGAATTGCGAGGACGGATCAAGGAGATGAAAGGGCGCAAAGTTGTGGTGGAGATCACGCTATCCACTGAGGGGCAAGTGTGCGTTCGGGGCGAAGTCGTGGCGGTGCAGATACCCGATCATTATCTTCAATCGCTGATGAAGTGAGGGTCGATGTCCGCAAAACCTGAGTATCTTGAATTCCCCCGCGGCTTTCTTTGGGGAACGGCCACTGCTTCGCACCAGGTGGAAGGGAGCAACGCCAACAATAACTGGGCAGTTTGGGAGCAGGAGCCGGGGCGGATTTTGAGTGGTCACAAAGCCGGGTTGGCCTGCGATTGGTGGGGAGGCCGCTGGCGCGAAGATTTCGACCGGGCGGCGGCCACCGGTCAGAACGCGCATCGCCTGAGCATCGAATGGAGCCGGGTTCAACCTGCTCCCGACCGCTGGGATGCCGATGCGCTCGACCATTACCGGCAGATGATCCTGGGTCTGATCGAGCGCGGCCTGACGCCCATGGTCACGCTGCATCACTTCACCGATCCGATCTGGCTGAGCGAGTTGGGCGGGTGGGAGAATGACCGCACGCCGGATTATTTCCAGATCTATGTGCGCAAAGTGGCGGGGGCGCTGGGTGATCTCGTCAATCTGTGGTGCACGGTCAATGAGCCTAACGTTTATGCCGTCTACGGCTATTTGGAAGGGCTGTTCCCGCCAGGCGTAAAAAGCCTGCGCCGAACGTTGGGGGTGATGGCCGGGCTGGTACGCGGCCATGCCGCCGCCTATCACGCCATCCACGATTTACAGCCCGCCGCGCGCGTGGGCATGGCCAATCATTATCACGACGTACAGGCTGCGAATCCCAACTCCCCACTCGATCGGTGGACGGCTCGCTTGATTTCGAGCCTTTTCAATGATTTCTGTCCGCGGGCGGCTCAGGACGGGGTGCTGCGCTTTCCGTGGGGCCGGGTGCGGCTGCCGCTGGCCCAAAACACACAGGATTTCCTTGGCCTGAATTATTACACGCGCGAGTATTGTGCGTTTGAACCATTGCGACCGGGCAGTCTTTTTCACCGCCGCTTCTTCCGCGCCGACGCGTCCATCAGCCCCACCGGTTTCTGCGCCAATGAGCCGGAAGGCTTTTACGCGGCGCTGACCTGGGCGCGCAGTTTCGGTCTGCCGATCATTATCACCGAGAATGGCGCGGAAGACGCCGCCGACCAATTCCGCCCGCATTATCTGGCTCAACATATCGCCCAGGCGGGGCGGGCTATCGAAGCCGGATATCCGATCGAAGGCTATTTTCACTGGTCGCTGCTCGACAATTTCGAGTGGGAACGGGGTTGGACGCAGCGATTTGGCCTATGGGAGCTGGATATCGAAACGCAGGAAAGGTGCAAACGCTCCAGCGCCGATCTGTATGAACGGATTTGTCGCAGCCATCAAGTCCCGCGTCGTTGGCTGGACGGCGGCGATTTTTCGCCGTTCGAGTACGCGACTGACCGTCAGGTGTGATAAAATCTGCATTTGTACGGATTCATTCCCGCTCCCAAGGAACAGGCCCATGTCTGACTTGCAAACCCAATTCGAGGCTGCCGCCGCCGCTGCCCAACAGCTCCCGAAACGCCCTGACAACAATACGTTGTTGAAACTTTACGCCCTGTACAAGCAGGCCACAGCCGGTGATGTCGCGGGCAAGAAACCCGGCTTCACCGATCCGGTCGGGCGGGCGAAGTATGACGCCTGGACCAAGCTCAAGGGCACGGGCCAGGACTCCGCCATGCAGCAATACATCGATCTGGTTGCGGAACTGCAATCATCCTGACCCCTACCAAGCAAAACGCCAACCCTTTTTCAGGATTGGCGTCTTCCTCAACCGGTTTTATACATCGACTTCAAACACGTGGTGCAAATCTTGACCTGACGCTGCTTGCCGTCGATGACCATTCGCTTCTTCTGCACATTGGCGTTCCAGCGGCGCTTTACGTGTCGCTGCGAGAAGCTAACATGGTTGCCAAACTGCGGACCTTTGCCGCAAACTTCGCATTTAGCCATCGCTCTTCGTCTCCGAATTGAAAGTCTTTTCGTTAGAAAGCGCCGCACTTGCGGACGCAGGAAATGATGATCATAGAAAAGCCCCCGTCGCGGGAGCAAAAAGAACTGTAACATACCCTGCCCCTGAATGCAAAAACCCGCGCTGGAAAGCTGCGGCTCGTGTTCCACGGATGATGAGCCGCAATTTTATCAAACACACCAACTCATCGAGTTGAAGCAAGTGAACGAACGTGACTGAACGATCCAACCCCATTGGCAAAATCGAGATATCGACAACCGCCATCGCCAACCTGGCGGTGACCACAGTCCTGGAATGCTACGGCGTGGTAGGATTGGCCGGGAAAACCAAATTCGAGGATTGGCGGAAAAACGTGCTGAATATCGAGGATGCGCAGCGCGGCGTAGAAGTGGCGATGGACGAGGAAGACGGAATTACGATTGACCTTTACATCGTCGTCCAATACGGAACGCGCATTTCCGAAGTGGCAAGGGGCGTGATGAATCGCGTGCACTATACCCTGGAACAAACTGTCGGCCTGCCTGTGCGCGCCGTCAACGTCCATGTGCAGGCATTGCGCGTGAACGATCATGCCTGACCATCTTTCTGGCTTACGAGTGTAGACCATTGACCATCAGTAACACTAAAATGTCGCCCGACCCTCCGGTTTTGTCCATCGATGGCGAGATTCTTCTCGGCATGATCGGCGCCGGTTTCGCCTGGCTGAAGCAGAATAGCCAGATTGTCAATACCCTCAACGTCTTTCCTGTGCCCGATGGCGATACCGGCACCAACATGGTATTGACCATGCAGTCCGCCTGGAAGATGGCGACAGCTTTGGAGAAAGAGGCGTCCAGCGCAAGCGCCGTGATGGATGCGCTGGCAAATGGGGCGATTCGCGGCGCACGTGGCAACAGCGGCGTCATCCTCTCGCAGATATTCCGGGGCATGTCCGATGTCATGAAGCATCATCAACAGGCGGATGCAGAATTATTCGCCGGGGCGATGCGCCAGGGTCGAGACACCGCCTACAAGGGCGTGCTCAAACCGGTCGAGGGCACCATGCTGACCGTGATCCGCGAGGCGGCCGACGCCAGCGCCCACGCCGCCGCCATCAATCCCGACCTACGCTTCATCCTGGAAACATCGGTCGCCAAAGCGCAGCAGGCCTTGGCCAACACGCCCAACCTGCTTCCAGTCCTCAAACAGGCCGGGGTGGTGGATGCCGGGGGGCAGGGCCTCGTCTTCCTGTTCGAGGGCATGAACCGCTATCTGCGCGGCGAGATTGCGCTTTCGCCGGATGAGATTGGGATCGGCCAGGAGCTAGCCCCGATCCCGCAGCCCGATCTCAACGCTTTGGGCGAAGATGAGTGGGGCTACGATATTCAATTTCTGGTCTTTGGCGATTCCCTGAACGAAGACGCCATTCGCCTGCGCCTGCTGGAGATGGGGGGCGAGAGCGTCGTCGTCGGTCAGGCGGGCGATATGGTGAAGGTGCATGTTCATAACGCTGACCCCGGCCCATTCCTGAGCTACGGCGCATCTCTGGGGCACCTCGACGATATCGTGCTGGAAAACATGACATTGCAGACGCTTCAGCGCAAAGGGGAATGGCCCCCTGCCAGCCCGGCCGCACCTGCGGCTATCCCCAATGTCCCCGACCGGCCGATCTTCAGTCCCGACTGCGCCGGTATTGTGGCCGTCGTCTCGGGGGATGGGCTACGCGATGTTTTCCAAAGCCTGGGCGTCTGCGCGGTCGTCGCTGGCGGCCAGACCATGAATCCCTCGGCGGAAGAACTGGTCGAAGCAGCCGAGGCGCTGCCGCACACCGAGATCATCATCCTGCCCAATAACAAAAACGTGATCCTGGCAGCCAAACAGGCGGCCGGGCTTTCCGACAAACACATCCACGTGGTCGAAACTCGCTCCATGCCGCAGGGCATCGCCGCCATGCTCGGCTACAACGCCAGCGCGGATATCGACCAGAATCTGGCAAGCATGACTCTGTCCGCGCACGACATCCACACGGCGGAAGTCACCAACGCGGTGCGCGAGGCCAACATCAATGGCATCCCCTGCATGCCCGGCGACTTCATCGGCCTGATCGATGGGCAGTTGCAGTGTCGGGACAGCGACATGGAAGGGATCATGCGACAGGTGCTCGCCGCCATCGATCCAGACGACGACACCGAATTATTCACGCTCTATTTCGGCAGCGAGGTGAGGCGGGATGAGGCGGAGGCGCTGGTCGAAGCGTTGGCCGATGATTTCCCTGCCCACGACATCGAGCTGATCTATGGCGGTCAGCCTTATTACCATTTCCTGATCTCGGCGGAGTGATCGCCGTCGTTCCATGTCCCATACACCGGCTCACATACTCATTGTCGAAGATGAACGCGCCGTCGCTCGCGGTCTGGAGTACGCCCTGCAAAATGAAGGCTTCGAGGTGGTCTGGGCGCAGACAGGGCGACAGGCCATCGACTTCGCCCATAGCGAGAAGCCGGATGCCATTTTGCTAGACATCCGTCTGCCCGATATCAACGGCTTTGACGTGTGCAAGCAATTGCGCGGGGCGGGGATGCGCCAGCCGATTTTGATGGTGACAGCGCGGGACGAGGAAGTGGACAAGGTGTTGGGGTTGGAATTGGGGGCGGATGATTATATCGTCAAGCCCTACAGCCTGCGCGAAGTGATCTCGCGCATCCGGGCGCAATTGCGCCGCGCCTATGGCGAGCTCAGCGCCGTTCAATCCAGTCGCCATTTCGTCTTCGGCGATATCGAGATCGACCCCGAACGCTTCCTCGTAACCAAGGGCGGCGAGCCGCTGGATTTAACCCCCACCGAATTTCGCCTGCTCACCCATCTGGTCGCCAACCCCGGTCACCCGCTCACGCGCGAAGGTCTGATTGAGGCCGTATGGGGTTACGATAGCGAGTTGGGCTATGACCGCACGGTGGATGTGCACATGCGCCGTCTCCGCCAAAAACTGGAGGATGATCCGGCCAATCCGCGCTGGTTCGTGACTGTGCGCGGGGTGGGGTACAAATTCCAACCGGATTGAGGGAACAGCAAGACCATCCACAGATTTCGCAGATTGCACAGATGGATACCCGTCAATTGTTGTTGGTCACATTCTGCTACGGGTGAGAACCAAAAATTCGTGTTCATTCGTGACTGATTATGGGTTTTGTCACGTAAGTGCAATCATGAGGGGAGTTGTTCGCAGATGGGAATGACAAGAATCTGCGTTAATTTGTGAAATCTGCGGATAGTATTCTTGCTACTCGGCCCCCGACCTGTTACAGAACTGTAACATCCGGGCCATCTGCATGTCATCTGCTTCTGCTAGATTACAGGGTAGACAGCCTCGATCCGTATCTCGCGTTATGAGCGCGCCTGTGTAAACGTCTCGCTCAGATAGAGAGCTGGGGCGGGCTGACAAACCAATTGCACTTCGGAGGATTCTCTTTTATGAAACGACGATATTTCGTTCTCACCCTGGCTGTGGTTCTGCTCCTGGGCTTTGCCCTGGCTACAGCCGCCAGCGCCCAATCGGCTCAGCCTGAAAACCCCGAACCGGGACTGGTCATTGTTCGTGTCGATCCCGATGGCCCCGCTGCCGATGCCGGCGTCAAGCGCGGCGATATCTTACTCGCTGCTGATGACACCGAGATCAACAGCATGATGGATTGGGCTCATTTCATCGCCGACCACAGCGCCGGTGACAGAATTACCCTGACCGTCATGCATGGCGACGATGAGCGTGATCTGCGAGTCACCCTGGATGAACAGAACGGCCAGCCTTATGTCGGCATCCAGCCTTACGCCGACATGATGCAGATGATACAGGTGCAACAGCCCGAAGTGGCCGGTGCGCTGATTGCGGAAGTGACCGAAGACAGCCCCGCCGCGGATGCCGGTCTCGTCGCTGGCGACCGCATCATGACGGTGGATGACGAAGAAGTGACTGCCGACAACGATCTGGCCGCGATCATCGGCGCGCTTGAACCGGGCGACCGGGTGACCCTGACCGTGCAGAACAGCGCCGGCGAAGAGCGCACCGTGCGTGTGCGCCTGGGAAAGAATCCGGACAAAGCCGGCGCAGCTTATCTGGGCGTGCGCTATTCCATGACCCCCGCTATGCCGGAAGGCTTCAACATGGATGAGATGCCATTCGACATGCCGCAATTCCGAGGCGGTATACCCTTCGGCAATGGCTCCGACATCACCGAAGCCCAGGCGCTTGTGCGCAGTGTGGCTGAAGATAGCCCCGCCGCAACCGCTGGGCTGCAGGAAGGCGACCGCATCACCGCCATCGATGGTGAGACCGTGGCCGATCCCGCGGCTGTCGTCGACGCCATCTCCGCCTTGAAACCGGGCGACACCGTCACCCTGACCGTAGTACGGGACGGCGAAGATAATCCCATCGAACTCGAGGCCAAGCTAGGCGAACACCCCGACCATGCCGGCCGCGCCTACCTGGGCGTGGAACTGGGGGCGGCCATTCAGATAGAACGATTCTTCAGGGGAGGCCAGCCTGGGCAGAATCCTCAGGACGGTTTCATGTTACCTTTTGGCAATGGCAACTTCCAGTTCCGGCTTGACCCCAGCCAGTTGCAAGACCTGTTCAAGCAGTTCCAACTCCCCACACCCTCAGTTCCCTCTGGAACCCAACCCTTCGACGCTCAAACCCTTTAGACAATCGCCTTCCTCTGAATGACCTCTCGCGTGAGCGCTCCAGGAAGGGGGCGCTCACGCATCATTTTAGGCATAGGTCTCTATGTTTCGCTCGATTCGCTGGCGGCTGGTACTCAGCTACGTCCTCCTCACCATCCTGACGGTGAGCATCGTAGGCGTGCTGGGCCTTTCGCTTTTGCAGGACGCCATCCAACGCCAGGAATTGGCCGCCATGCAGACGAACGCCGACGCCATCGCCAGTCAGGCGGAAGAGTTGATGTGGCCCGTCGTCAGGAGGGATGAACTGCAAAATCTGGCCGGGGCGGCGTCATTCCTGGGGTACAACCAGGTGCGCATCCTCGATCGGCAGCGAAAGGTGATTGCCGACTCGAATTTGAATCCAGCGCAGGATTCGCTGGTATGGCTATTTCCCTCGGACGAACGGTTGGCGGGAGATGATTTGTTGGCGCCGGGCATCATGTGGCTGCCGAATCTGGCATCCTTGTTGGGGCAGCTAGAAAATGGCGGCATCGCCACGCCATCCAATGTGGACATCACCATCGTACGCCGTCTGGACGGGCCATGGGGCGGACGATTGGTGTTCGAATCGATGACCATGCGCAATCCCCTGTCCGCCACGCCATCCGCCCCAAACGCCGATGCCGATACGGAAACATCCAAGGCGGATCAGATCGTGCTGACGCCGGTGGGAAGTTCCGTCGCCCCGCTGGGTTTCGTGGAGATCGCCCGTCAATCAAGTCTGGCCGCCGAGGCATTAGGCACTGCGCGTCAGACGTTGGCCCTTTCAGGGTTGCTGGCTGCCGGTTTCTCGATCATTCTGGGACTCGTGGTCGGGCGTAGTCTCACCCGGCCTCTGGATCACCTCGCGGATGCGGCTGACCGCATGAGCGGCGGCGATTTGTCGGCGCGTGCCCCGGTTGCTGGCGGCCAGGAGCTGGAACAATTGGCGCAACAGTTCAACGACATGGCCGCCCAATTAGAGCGCAGCTTTGCCGACCTGGCAGCCGAGCGCGACGCTTTGCGCACCTTTATCGGCGACGCGTCGCATGAGTTGCGCACTCCGATCACAGCCTTGCGTAATTTCAACGATCTGCTGCTCAGTGCCGCCGGTGAGGATGCGGAGATTCGGGCGGAATTCCTGGGCGAGAGCAAGACCCAAATCGAGCGACTGACCTGGATCACGCAACATCTGCTCGACCTCTCGCGCATCGACGCCGGGCTGGCCGCACTCGAATTCACCGATTGCGCGGCCGTTGAATTGATCGAATCGGCGGCAACGAGCTACAAGCGCCTGGCCCAGGACAAAAACATCTTGCTGACCACACAGGCATCTGACCCCGCCCTCTCTCTTCGCTGCGATCGGACGCGCGTCGAATTGGCGCTGTTCAACCTTGTGGACAATGCCCTGAAATTCACACCGGCCGGCGGCGAGATCGAGATTGGGGCGGCACGAAACAACGACGCCTGCGAGTTCTGGGTGCAAGACACAGGTCCCGGCGTGGCGGCGGCGGACGCCCCTCATATTTTTGCGCGGTTTTATCACGGCCCGGATGGCGGCAGCGGTTTGGGGTTGGCGATTGTCCGCAGTGTGGCCCAGGCGCATGGGGGCTACGCTTATCTCGATGAAACATGGCAGAAGGGCAGCCGGTTTGTGATGGTGTTGCCGTTGTCAGCGTAAGGGTTTAGCGGCGGGTTGGGGGCTGGGGACCAAAGAAAGATGATTGAAGATTGATCCAAATTCGCCCGCGAAAGTGGTGAATTCTGTGCTATAATGCCTGCGTTTTGGAATGATTCACTTTAGCAATTTTCAAGAGGTTCAGATTGAAACCTGTCCGTATAGTCACCGATAGCAGCGCTCATCTCACCCAAGAAGAGATCGAACAACTTCACATTTCTGTGGTTCCGATGCAGGTTCGGATTGGTCGCCGTCTCTATAAAGAAGGCGTCGATCTCACAACCAAGACGTACGAAAGACATTTGGCCGGGGTGAAAACTCTGCCTTCGACGCAGCCGCCCGTGTTGCAGGATCTGATCGATGTCTATCAACGTCTCAGCAAAGAGACCGATCAGGTACTTTCCCTGCACATTTCCCGCGAACTCAGCCCCACTTACCAGCTCGCTCACACAGCCGCAGCCGCCCTGCGCGGTTACACGCAGATCACGGTGCTGGACAGCGAGACAATCAGCCGGGGCCTGGGCATGATCGTCAAGTGCGCGGCCGAAGCCGCTGCCAACGGCGCCAGCCTGAACGAAGTTTCGCGCTTGGTGCGCGGGCTGATCCCCACCACCTTTTTCAGCTTTTTTATCGACGACCTGAGCTATCCCAAGCGGGATGAACGCATCCGGGCTTCGCAGGCCATCCTGGGCACGATGTTCGGGATCAAGCCGCTGATGGAGATTCGCGAAGGAAACCTGATCGTGATGGAAAAGGTGCGGAATCAATTCGACGTGGTGGAGAAGCTGTTCACCTTCATCAGCGAATTCGCCTACCTGGAGGAGATCGCTCTTCTGCAATACGGCAACGACCAGGACGCCACCTTATTGCTGGAGCGGCTGGAAGCAAGCTATCCCGACCTGCCCGTATTCACCGATGCCTATAGCCCCACCCTGGCTACCTTTATCGGCCCCACCGCCCTGGGCGTGATCGTGCGAGAAACGATATAGAGAAACAGAACTCATGGCGAATGCGCTAGAGCAATTGCAGACTATCCTGGAACTGGAAGCGCGCCGGGGATATAAGAACGATGCCGTGATCGGCGGCATGGATGAGTACGCCCGCCAGTGGAGTTTCCAGGTGGTGGGACTGATTCAGAGCAAGGAATCGGCGGAACGGTTGGCGCAGGTGACGCAATTGCTCAGCGATTATTCGCGGCTGCCGCAGGGAGCCAGGCCCGCCACCATTCGCCATTTGCAGGAAAGCCTGGCCGGGATTGCAAAACAGGTCGAGAAAGAGCAGCGCACACAGGCCAGCAAGCAACGCAAAACGGAGTCGTCGGGAGCAAAGGCGGGGGCCAGCCCGAAAGCTCGGAATGTGGAGACAGGCGGGGCGGGGAGTCCCACGCGAACATCTTCGCCCGAATCTCGTCCGCGGGATGGACTGCACGCCCCCGTGACCACGCTGCCCGGCATTGGCTCCAGTATGGCGCAAACGCTCGCCCGGCTCGGCCTGAATGAAGTCGGCGACCTGCTGTGGCATCTGCCCTTCCGCTATCAAGATTACAGCAACCTGCGCCGCATCGATCAATTGCGGGTCGATGACGAAGTGACGATCCTGGCTACGGTCAAGCGAGTGTATGCGCGCAAGACGACCACGCGCCGCACCCTGACCACGGTCACGTTGGCCGATCTCACCGGGACCATCGAGGCAACCTTTTGGAATCCGTACATCGATCGGGCGCTGAAAGCAGGCCGGGATTATTATTTCAGCGGCAAAGTGGGCAGCTACATGGGCAAGCGCGTGCTGGAATCGCCGGAATTCGAACCGGCCAGCGACGATCCCACCCACACCGCCCGCATCGTCCCCATCTATCCTCTGACCGAGGGCCTTTCCGCCCGCGTGTTGCGCAAGCACATCCGTCAGGTGGTCGATGCCTGGGCCCCGCGCCTGCCCGATCCCCTGCCCAACGATTTGCGCCAGCGCCTGAGCTATCCCGGCCTGGGCGACGCCCTACAACAGGTGCATTTCCCCGACGATCTGGACGCGCTCGACCGCGCCCGCAAACGCCTGGCATTTGATGAATTGCTGGTCATCCAGCTCGGCGTGCTGGGCCAACAACGCGCCTGGCAATCCAAGCCCGCCCAGCCCTTGCGCCTGCAAGAAACCCAACTCCGGCCTTTTCTCGATACCCTGCCCTTCAACCTCACCAGGGCGCAGCAACGCGTCCTGCACGATATCGCCCGCGACATCGCCCGCGACTATCCCATGACCCGATTATTGCAGGGTGATGTGGGCAGCGGCAAGACGGTGATCGCCGCGGCGGCGATGTGGGCGGCGATCGGCAATGGCGCCCAGGCCGCGCTCATGGCCCCGACCGAAATCCTGGCCGAGCAGCATTATCGCAAACTTGGCGAGCAATTCGCACAGTTGCTCCATCCCCGCACGGATTGGCCCCTGCGCGTGGACCTGCTCACCGGCAGCGTCACCGGCAAACGCCGCGAGGAAATCCTCACCGCCCTTGCCACCGGCGACACCGATATCCTCATCGGCACGCACGCCCTCATCCAGGAGAGCGTGCAGTTTCACGATCTCGCCCTCATCGTCGTGGACGAGCAGCATCGATTCGGGGTCGATCAGCGTGCAGCCCTGCGCGAGAAAGGCGCGGCGCTGAATGCCAGCAATGCCGCCGGGGCCAACATGACCCCTCACACCCTGGTGATGTCGGCCACGCCCATCCCCCGCACCCTGGCCCTGACCATTTACGGTGACATGGATGTCAGCGCCATCGACGAACTGCCGCCCGGACGCCAACCAATCAAGACCTATTGGATTAAGCCCGACCAGCGCCATCGTGTCTACAAGTTCATCGCCGAGCAGGTATCCGAGGGACGCCAGGCCTTCATTATTTATCCACTGGTCGAGGAAAGCGACCGGCTGGAGGATGTGGGCGCGGCCACAGCGGAACACAAACGCCTGCAGAAAAAAGTCTTCCCCCATCTCAAGGTCGGCTTGTTGCATGGCCGGTTGGCGGGCAAGGAAAAGGATGCGATCATGCGCGCGTTCGCCGCCGGAGACTATGATGTTTTGGTCAGCACGGCGGTGGTCGAGGTGGGCATCGATATCCCCAATGCCAGCATCATGATGATCGAGAACGCCGACCGATTCGGTCTCTCCCAATTACACCAATTCCGCGGGCGTGTGGGGCGCGGGCCGCATCAATCCTATTGCGTGCTGGTGGGCGACCCCGGCAGCGATCAGGGCGCGGAGCGGCTGCGGGCTATGGAGAAGACCCAGGACGGATTCGAGTTGGCCGAGGTCGATTTGCGCATGCGCGGCCCCGGCGAGTTTTTCGGCACCCGCCAATCGGGCTTGCCCGACCTGAAGCTGGCCCGCATGAGCGACACACGTCTATTGGAATTGGCTCGCCGTGAAGCCGAAGCCATCCTGACCGACGACCCCAGGCTGACCCGACCCCCTCACCGACTGCTGGCGCAGCGCACCGCCGAATTCTTCACCCAGGAGATCGATCTGTCATGACCGCCATCACCGCCATCTATCCCGGCACTTTCGATCCGGTCCACAATGGGCATCTGGATATCGCCCGTCGCGCCGCCGAGCTTTGGGATCATCTCATCGTCGCCATTTATGATCGGCCCAGCAAAAACGTGATGTTCAGCACCGAGGATCGGGTGGCGCTCTTCGCCAAATCGGTGGAGGGCTGGCACAATGTCGAGGTCGTCGCGTATAGCGGCCTGACCGTCACCTTCGCCCAGGAAAGGGGCGCCAAGGTCATGGTGCGCGGCCTGCGCGCTATTTCCGATTTCGAATATGAATACCAGATCGCACTCACCAACAAAAAGCTGGCCCCGGAGATCGAATTTTGCGCCCTGATGACCAGCCAGGAACACAGTTTTCTCTCGGCCAGCATCCTGA
>JAGFJG010000034.1 GCA_024102915.1 Caldilineales bacterium | reverse complement strand
CAGCATCTCCTTGTATTTCACCGGTCGGCTCATGGCTCCCTCCTCTAGACGAAATCAGTAAACGTTATCCCTATCCTACGTCATTCCCACCATATTTGGAATTGCTGCTTTGGGATCTCATGTGGTTGACAAATCCAGACAACATGGCAGGTTCAATCTGCGGCCGCAGTCAGGCAACAATCCACCCATAAATTGAACCGCCATGGCTTGTTTCAATGTCAACCACATGAGATCCGGTTGAACCGTAAAAGTATGATGAGCGATTCAACATCGGTAAGCCACTGGGTCAACTTTACGGTGGGTAGCCGGTGGGAACTCTCACTGGCTGGTCACTCGTCTACTTCGACCGATCGTCCCGCGGCATGATGCTTTCGGTCAGTCAGACACCGAGGAGCGAATCAATGGCGGTTGATATTGACTATGATGTCGTCGTTGTCGGCGGCAGTTTCGCAGGATTGGCCGTCGCCATGCAGTTGCGGGGACGGCGAGTGTTGATTGTCGATCAATACCCCATCGGCAGCCACCAGATATCGGCCTGCGGTACACCGCTGACTACCGCGCGGGCTGTAGGCGCACAGGCATCTACACTCGAGACGCACAACACCCTGGCGCTCCATGCCGCCGGAAAAACGATCCACTTTCCTTTGAAAGACCCCTATATCACCTTCGATTACCGCGCCTTCTGTCAGGCGATGTTGCGGCAGACAGATGCAGAAGTCTGGCAGGTTCGTGGCACAGCGCTGGATGCACGACAAGTCGAGACCAGCAACGGCCCGGTCGACGCTCGATTTGTGGTGAACGCCAGCGGCTGGCGCGCTCACCCGAAGGAAATCGCGCCCGACAACCGCCAGGCTCACCCTGCGGGATATGGACTAGAGACCGAGTTGCCCCTTCGCTGGCAGGATCCTGGCCTGCACTTCTACTTCATCAAACAATGGGTGCGCAACGGCTATGCCTGGATTTTCCCGTGTGGCGGCACAACTCGGTTTGGCATCGGTTCTTTCAACAGGAACGATCAACTACGACCGGCGCTGGATCGGTTTTTGTCCCACCTCGGCCTGAAGTCAGCGCAGACTCACGGGGGTGTGTTAGCCATTGGGCGAAGACAGCCATTGCATGAGGGCGTCTTTCTCGTGGGGGATGCGGCGGGTCAGTGTCTGCCTGTAACAGGTGAAGGCATCCGTACAGCCATCTTTCATGGTCTGCACTGCGGGCGGGCCATTGCTCGTGCTCTGGCTGGCGACCTGAATGCTTCCCAGGCGCGACATCTTTACGCATTGCAGGTGCGCAGCATGGATCGGTTCCATCGCCGTCTGCTGACGTTGCAGACAATCGTCGCACACACACCTGAGCCGCTTCTGGCCGCGGCAGCGCGGGTGTGCGCGCGGCCATCGACCATAGATTGGATCATGACCAAGTATTGGGTGCACAGCGGCTGGTTTGCGGCCCCGGCGACGTAACCTGCCACCCCACCAGACCGAAACAAATCCTCGCCACGACATTCGCTCAAAGGAAAACCCATGCCGGAGAAGCCATTTCACGTTTACGTTCCCGATTTCGACTTCTACCGTAGTCTGGTAGCTTGCCAGTTCGCCTGTCCCGTCGGCACCGACGCCCGGGGCTATGTCACAGCCATCGCTAAAGGCGAGTATGAGGAGGCTTATCGCATCGCCCGCGAAGTCAACCCCTTTGCATCCACGTGCGGTTGGGTGTGCGGCGCCCCCTGCGAAGCGGCCTGCCGCCGGGGCAAGATCGACGCGCCTGTCGCCATCCGTGCCCTGAAACGCTTTGTCAATGAGCGCTATGGCGTCTACATGGGCGCCGCCGTCGACACGCCGCCCCTGCCCTGGCGGGAGCAGCCCCTGGTGGTGGAGACGTACGCCGAATTCCCCGCCGACCTTGCGCTTGGCAACAGCGAACTGCCCAACAGTCTGCAGCAATTGCGCACGGCAGTCACGCGCGGTGAACGCACCGGCAAGCGGGTGGCGGTGGTCGGGGCCGGGCCGGCCGGCCTCACCTGCGCCCACGATCTGGCCCTGCTCGGCCATGATGTCGTCATCTTTGAGGCCGAATCCGCCCCTGGCGGTATGTTACGTTTGGGGGTGCCCGAATATCGCCTGCCCCGCGATGTGATCGACCTGGAGATCGCCAGCATTCTCGCCCTGGGGCCAGAATTGCGATTGAACCAGGCCCTGGGACGGGATTTCACCTTGTCCGACCTGCAACAGGACTTCGACGCCGTCTTTCTCGGCATCGGCGCTTATCAGAGCCGGCAGCTCAATGTTCAGGGCGAAGAGCTGGATGGTGTGCTCCGGGCTGTAGACTTTCTACTCAACGTCAACCTGGGCGGTTACAATCTGGACCTGGGCCGCAAAGTGGTGGTCATTGGCGGCGGCAATGTGGCGATGGATGTGGCCCGCACGGCATTGCGTCTGAGTAGCCCACATACTGAGGCCGGCGGCGACATCTCCCTGGCGCTGAATGTGGCTCGCACGGCGTTGCGTCTGAGCGCCACTCAAGAAGTCCATTGCCTGGTGGTCGAAGACCGGAATGAAATGCTGGCCGACCCCTTCGAAGTTGAGGAAGCTGAACACGAAGGGGTGATCATCCACAACCACGTGGCGCCTCAGGCCATTCGCGGCCAGGACGGGCGCGCTGTGGCTGTGGAAACTCTGGATGTAGTCCGAGCCTTCGATGAGAAGGGGCGCTTCAACCCCCAACTGACTGAGGACACCCAGCGGCTCTGGGAGTGTGACAGCGTCATCGTTTCCATTGGGCAGAGCGGAGAACTGGACTGGGTGCGTCCTGAGGATGGACTGGAAGTCACTCGGCGGGGAACGCTCGCCGTTGACCGTAAATCACTGACCACGACAGTCGCCGGCGTTTTTGCAGGCGGTGACATTGCCTTTGGCCCGCGCATGATCATC
The DNA here is from genome assembly GCA_024102915.1 of Caldilineales bacterium. Classification (GTDB taxonomy): domain Bacteria; phylum Chloroflexota; class Anaerolineae; order J102; family J102; genus JAGFJG01. Next base: position 3,188 of record JAGFJG010000034.1, on the reverse strand, counting down.
AACGCCGTGGCCGATGGACAGCGCGCCGCCCGCAGTATTCACAGCTATTTGCAGAATGTGACCCCGCGCACGGTGCACCGGGGCTGGATGACGACCATCGAGCTGCACGGCTATCCCGCTCGCGGCCCGACCCCCGGCTATCTGCGCCAACCCGCCCAGAGACCGCCGGAACTGGCCGTAGATCGGCGCATCGGAGTCGCACAGGTGGAGCTGGTTTACCCCGAAGATGAGGCTCATATCCAGGGCGAACGCTGTCTGGTCTGCACTGTCAACCCGGTTTTTGACGGCGATCTCTGTATTCTCTGCAATGGCTGCGTCGACGTCTGCCCCACCGATTGCCTCAGGCTCACGCCCCTGAATCAGATCATCGGCGACGAGACTGTGGCAGCCGTGGTCGAGGCCCGTTTGGGCGCGTCTCCGCTGACCTTTGCCGATGATACTGGCCCTGCTGCCACGGCCATGCTTTTCGATCCCACACGCTGTATCCGCTGCGCCCTGTGCGCATTTCGTTGCCCAACCGATGCCATTACCATGGAGTCATTCCGCTTTTCCGAAAGGATCACATTTATGCAGGAGGTGAATTGATGAGTAAAAGATCATGGTCGGCGCGCATTGCCGGTACTCGAGTGTGGCGCTCCATCTTTCGTCACGGTTGGCCCGACAATCCCCTCGATCGCTCTCTGGTCATGACCAGCGGACTATTCTTGCATCTGCATCCGGTCAAGGTGAATCGCAAGAGCTTGCGCTGGAGTTACAGCATGGGCTTGGGCATCATCACGGTCGCTCTTTTTCTTATCTTAATCATGACTGGCACGCTACTGATGTTCTATTACGTGCCGTCTGTGGAGCGCGCCTATCCCACCATGAAGGCCATTCAGACCGGCATTCCCTTGGGACAATTCACAAGGGATATGCACCGCTGGGCCGCCCAACTGATGGTGTTGGCGGCGATCTTGCACGCGGCGCGGGTCTTTTACACGGGGGCCTATAAACCGCCCCGGGAATTCAACTGGGTGATTGGGGTTGTGCTGTTGGTTCTCACGCTTGGCGCCAGTTTTACCGGCTACCTGTTGCCCTGGGATCAGCTTGCGTACTGGGCCGTTACCGTGGGCACAAACATCGCCGGTTATGCGCCGGGCGTCGGCGCTGTCGTGCGCACACTGCTTTTGGGCGGCAGAGAAGTCGGACAGAACGCCTTGATTCGTTTCTACACGCTCCACATCATGGTCTTCCCGCTGCTGTTGATCCTGGTCATTTCCTACCATACCTGGCGAGTACGCAAAGACGGCGGTTTGGCCGCGCAGGATGCAGATATGGATGGAGCTGGCGAAGAAGTGCAAACCGTGAGTGAAGCGGAGCCAGCGCCCGCCAGCCAGTCGGGACGCGACTGGGAGATTTTTCCCAATAATCCCAGCAAAACATATGGTCTTGTCGAACTGATGCACGGCGCATCGCCGATGGTGGGCCGAGGGCCAGAAAACACGGTATTCGCCTTCCCGGTCGTATTGCTGGTGGAGTTTGTACTTTTTCTGGGCACGAGCCTTCTGCTCTTTGTGCTCTCTTTATTGCGGCACGCGCCTTTGGAGGAAATTGCAAATCCTGCTGTAACAGCCGATCCGTCCAAGGCGCCTTGGTACTTTGTAGGTTTGCAAGAGTTGCTGGAACATATGCATCCGGTGCTGGCCGGTATCTTCATCCCGGCAGTGCTGATTGTCTTCATGCTTGTCATACCGTATTGGGACAACCAGCGTGCCGGAGCCGGGCGCTGGTTCACTTCTGCCCGAGGCCGGCGTATCGTGGGCTGGACCAGTCTGTACACCCTGATCGTGATACCTTTATATATCCTCCTGGACAATTTGTTTGTCCCCAGAGAGGCCCTGCGCGGCGTCGCACCTGAGTCCGTCAGTCAGTGGCTGATCCCCATCATTGTCATCGGTCTATTGGTAGCGCTACCGGTGCTGGTGTTGCGCCGGTGGAAGCCGACGCCACGCGAAGTGCTGCTGGTGCTTTTTACAGTGATGTTCGTGTCGGCCATCATTTTCACTGTCAGCGGCCAGCTTTTCCGCGGCCCCGGCTTCCAGCTCTACTGGCCCTGGAACATGCCTGACGGTTACAACCCGCTGGGCACGCTTTGACGCCAAACATCTTGAAAGAATAACAGGAGTCTATCTGATGAGCTTCGAACCACCCTCTGAGAATCGAAAGATATCTCGCCGCCGTTTTCTGCTGTCCGCCTGGGCTGCGTCAATCGTTGTCCTGAGTGGCCAGTCGTTCTCGGCCTTACTCCGCTTTTTCCAACCGATGGCTGAGCCTGGTAGTTTTGGCGGCAAGGTCAACATTGGCAACGTCAGCGAATTCCCCCTTGGCAGCGTCACGCATGTACAAAAAGGCCGATTTTACGTGTCTCATGTGGACGAAGGCATTCTCGCCATGTGGCATCGTTGCACGCACCTCGGCTGTACCGTTCCTTGGAGCGATGGCGAAGATCAATTCCATTGCCCATGTCATGGCGGTCTGTACAACACAAAGGGCGAAGTGTTGGGAGGCCCGCCTCCCCGCCCGTTGGATTTGTTCCCCGTCGAGATTGCAGATGGCGATATTATCGTGGACACAAGCCATGTGATCGAACGCAGCCAATACGATCCCGCGCAAGCGACGCCCGTCTAGGAGCCTATCATGTCCAGACAAGAAAACTATAATCATTTGCTTTGGATCACCCTGGCACTGATAGTGCTGATTCTGGCTGGTTTCCAACTGTATATCAACCAGGAACCGGCGCGCATCCAGGAGGTCCAGGCCGCAGACCAAGCCGTAGCATTGGCGGCAGGCGAGAAGCTATTTGGCGAGAATTGCGCCAGTTGCCACGGCATGGATGGGCAGGGTGAGGATGCGCCGGCCCTCAACAACGCCGCTCTGTTGAAGAATATATCGGACGAAACCCTCTTTGACCTGACCTCGAACGGTGTACCCGGAACCGAAATGCCCGCCTGGAACCAGGCCCGGGGTGGCCCCTTCACCGACGAGCAGATTCGGGAGATCACGGCCTTCATCCGCAATTGGGAAGCCACCGCCCCCGATCTGGGCGAACAGCGCATGCAGGTGGATGCCAAGCGGGGTGCGCGCATATTTATCGCCACTTGTGCGGTATGCCACGGCCCCGACGGCGTCGGAGGTACAGCGCCGACGCT
>JAGFJG010000099.1 GCA_024102915.1 Caldilineales bacterium | reverse complement strand
AACAGACTGATTAATTCTTCCTTGCTTAACTGGCGGAGTGCTTCCTCTGTCATCGCTCGGGCAGTCTACCCGACTCACTTCTCTCATGCAACACACCCCCTCACCAGCTGATAAGGTGAACAGATACACTCAAACATTTCTCTCAATATAATCGCTGATTTCTTTAAGTCTACGCTAAAGCCGAATATTCCTGGTTTGGCTTCAAATATTTCTGCAAAACTTTCTATCTTCAATTGACGGACGACAGGAACTGCGTCTCTGAAAAAATCGCTTTCTGGGTCTGAAACGATTTCAGCCAAACTTGCCAAAATATCTTGATATTCGTCAACCCGAACAGGCGAATCGTAAACTCGCCCGCCGAAATTTAAATATAGCCACTGATGTTCCTGCGGGTCAAATTCATCAAAATCTTTGTTAATTACCAATAAGCCTGGGGTCTTTTCAAGTTCTTTGAGGTGTTTTGGACTCCAGTTTTTAGTTAAAACGTCGCTTTTTGCTTTTTCAACATCACCCAAAAACGGACGCACAACAACACCTTCATCTCTCATGTTTCTGGCAAATCTTTCAAGCATCAGATCAAAATCACTAGAAAATGAAGATTGAGCCTGAATGTAATCTTCGTAAAGCACGAAAAAAGAATATCGAAAACTTCCTTGTACAGAGCCTTTGTAACTGTGCGTAATGTGCATGTACTTCGCTTCCTATGTAGAGCGTTTCTTGCTATTGGGAGGCAGCCACCTAACCCCATTTTGCATCAAATGGCCAGATACGTTGGCTTCTGCTGATGTACGATGGAATCTGCGTGGCACAAATGTAGACGATATCATTTATTGTCAATGGCCTATAGTCATTCTTGCGGCGTAGGCGTGGCGGCAGCGACCTGCGACATGCCGCCCGCAAGCGGCGCTATCCCCTGATGCGGGGCGTTTTCCAGGCGCTTCAATTGGCGGCGAGCCGCCGGCAACGTCGCCAAATGATACATCATCGATGCAGCATTGCGGATATGCCGTTTGCCGACATTGGCAGGTCGGGCGGGCAGGGTGCGGAGGTCGCGCCAGTATTTACGGGCACGATATTCCTTATGCAAGACGGTGTGCAATTGGCGGTAAAATTCGGTGGCATAGGGGCCGTCGTAGAGCATGGCCAGGTCCTCAGAGTCCTGCCAGTTTTGCTTGGCTCCCAGTTCATCCTTCACCCGCTCGTGAAACTTGGTCCCCGGCAACGGATAGGAAACCGACATGCCGATGTCGTCAGGCTGGCAGTCGCGCACCATTTGCAGAGTCTTTTCGATGTCCTCGCGCGTTTCGCCGGGATAGCCAAATTGCAGGAAAAAGCCGACCCGGATGCTGTGTTCGTGCAGCAGGCGGGTGGCCTCGTAAATCTGCTCGACCGTCGTGCCCTTCTCCATGGCATCAAGAATGTGCTGCGACCCCGATTCCGCTCCCACCCAAACGATATCGCAGCCCGCTCGCTTCATGCTGGCGACCTCGCCCTGGCGGCAGAGCAAATCCACCCGGCTCAGGCATTTGAACGGCGTGCGCGCATCCAAAGCCGCGACGGCATCGGCGAATTGTGACCACCACTTCGGTTTCAGCCCCACGATATCGTCGGCGAACCAGATATGGTCGGGCGAGTAAGTCTCCTTGAGCCAGCGCATTTCCGCCGCCACATTCTGGGGGCTGCGGGCGTTGTATCGCTGCCCCCAGATCGGCTTGGCGCACCAATTGCAATGATACGGACAGCCGCGCGTCGTCACCATATTCATCGAGTAATAGCCATGCCGCTCTCTCCAAATGCGACGATAACGCTCGATGTCGATCATATCCCAGGCGGGGAATGGCAGCGCGTCCACGTCCTTAATATCGGGGCGGCGGGGGTTGAGGATGATTTGGGATTGTGGATTTTGAATTGGGGATTGTCCTGACCTCTGGCCTCCGACCTCCGACTTCTTACTTCCATCCTGCACCCAAACCAGCCCTGCAATCTCGGACAGAGGCGTCTCCCCACCGCCGGTGAGGCTAACGAGCAGTTCGAGTAAAGTCTCCTCGCCTTCGCCCATGAGGACGAAATCAGCGCCGCGCCCCAGATAGCGCTCGCCCTGATCGGTCGCATCCGACCCGGCCACGATCACCGTGCATCCCCGCTGCTTCGCCATTTCGATCATCGTGAAAGCAGCCTCGCGCATCCGCAACAAACACATCTTCGACAGATAGTTGAAATTGTCCTCGTAGATCACGGCGAATTGCGGCGAGTGTACGTCCAACGCCCCGGCCCACTCAGCCTCCGACTCGGCCAGCATGGCATCGAACAGAGCGACATCATACCCCTCTGCGCGCAGAAAACTGGCCGCATACATCGCGCCCAGGGGCGGATAAGGCTGCATCGCTTCCCACAGCTTGGGGTCGAATCGCAGGAAATAGGATTGGCCGATCAGGATGCCGCTCATGCCGCCGCCTCGTCGATGGTCTGCAATCGGTCATTGAACGCATGCATGATCCGCCCGGCATGGCCGTCGAAATGCCCCTTGCACCAATCGACCGAGAAAGCGGCCTCGGATTGATTGGGGTACTGCGCCTTGAATTTGCGGACTTTGCGATTCATCTCCCACCTGTCCAACTTCTCTCCCAGACCGGTGCGCAAGATCGCCTCGCCAGCGGGCTGCAAACGTCGAAGCAATTTGCTGGCATGTCCATTCAAACCGCTCGCCTTGGCAGGAGGTCCATCCGCATTTGGCAGAAATTCCCGGCTCCAATTGTTGATATCACGAATCTGTCTGTAGATGTCGAAACCTGAGAGCGGGACCAATTGCGCCAATTCACGGGCTACGAACAGGTTGGGGTTCTCGATGCGCAACGACCGCTCCGACAAAAAGTAGTTTGGGCATACTGTATCGCCCTGTCTTGCCGCCCACCGCACCAGGGCAATCACCAGCGCCCGGCATAGCCACAGCCGGTCGGGCGCAGTGATGACCATATAATCGATGTCGCCCTCCTGCTCGGCATTGTCCACAGCCAGCGACCCGGTGATGGCGACCATACGCACAAAGGGCAATCCCGCAATGATGTTGCCGTAACGGATCGCCCGCGCCCACAGGTATTCGGCGATTTTGGCTCGTTCTCGCCGGATCGCCACGATCTCTTCCCGCCCCCGCAGCATCACAAAATCGTCGTGGCGGGCTAGCTTTGCAGGCAATTGCCCGTTAGTTAGAGCTTGTTGCACCATGGGCAGCGAAGCCTGCACGCCCACCAGATAACGATGCACCTCATCCGGCGTTAAAGGATAATCGAAAACATCGGCATAGGCCACCGTTTGCAGAATGGCCTCATTCAACGAGTCCGGTTCGGGGGGTTGGATTGGTTCGATCTCCTGATGGTATGCCATCTAATCAGGGGGGCGTGTGTGTGATGATTGGGGAATAGGGCGACGATTGACCAGAGCGCGATGGACTATTCTACCACGTGTCGAAGAAATGCAGAGGCCCCTATCCGTACACGGGCGGGTTGGGATTGGTCACAAACCACACGACGTAAACGGCCACGCCCAACAGAATCGTCACGATATAAAGAACATAGGCCGTGCGCATCCACGGTTTGTAATTATCGAATGAGATCGCTTTCGGCAGTAGTTTATTGCCACGCAGAACCACGTAGATGCCGATCATAAAAGCGAAGAAACCCACGAGCGCGTGGATGGTGGTGACCAGAAAAAATGGTTGGCCGAGCAACGCCGGAATGCCAGGAGCGACGAAATCCCTGTAAGGCAGGATCATCATCCATAGCACCAGGATCGTGCTGAGCACGCCGCCCGTGGTCTGCACCCAGCGGTGGCGCCGGAACAACTTGCCAGCGCCTGCCCGCTCCGGACTGCCCTTCTCATACTTTCTTTCGATGCTCTGGGCTTTCTTGGCTAAATACGCGCCGAATGTGAATATCGCGCCGATCATCAGCATGAAGACCAGCGTGGCGTCAGCAGCGAGATTGGCGGACGTGCCCAGAAAGCCGGGGCTATGGAACAAAGCGTCCATCGATGGAATAGAAAACTGGCTGCCGACCCGATCCCGAGGGAAAGGACGGGGTGCGGACAGCCAGTTTTCCACAAATGAAGGTCAGGCGTTTGCTTGCTGGCGGCGACGGCGAGCGTAGCCAGCCAGACCAGCCAGGCCTGCACCCAGAAGTAGAATCGTGGCGGGTTCGGGGATTTCGGCCGGCGGGGGCGGAGGCGGGGCAACGTTGCTGTAACGCACCACCATGCCGCTGCCCGGCGCGCCCACGCCATTGATAGTCACGTAGGCATTTCCGGCGCTGTCGAAATCGATTGCCGTGGGGAAAGAAAGCCCGCTCTGCACAACCTCGGAAGCGCCGCCGGATTTGATCCGGATCAGAGCGCCCGTGTTGGGCTGCGGATCACCAATGTTGAAGACGGCGAACTGGATTGCGTAGAGATTGCCATCAGGGCCACGGCCCAGATCCGTCAACGAAGTGAGCCCGGTCGCGTAATCGCTCTGGCTGCCGTTGGGCATCACCTTCACGACCTTAGAGGTGGCGGGAAGGAAGGGGAACCCGCGCAGGAAGCCGACATAGAAACTCCCGTCCGGGTTCGCCACCACGCCGGTCGGCACAGCTTGCGATACGGGCGGGCCGATGCCAGAGTTATTGGGGAAAGGCGGGAAGACGGTCACGGCGCTCACTGCACCGGTGTTGGGGTTCACGCGCAACAGGTCGTTGGCCCCGGCGTCGGCCACGTAGATGTTACCGTCCGGTCCTACGGCCATATCGTAGGGATGTGAGGCAAAATTGTCGCCATCCGGGTTATTGGCTTTCTCGTATTCGCCGGTGTTCGCCAGTTGTGAGATGCCGCCATTCATCACTTTGAGAATCGCCGCGGTATCGGGAGCAATGGTGTCGCCGTGTGCATCCTTGTCCCACTCAGCATTGCTGGCATACAGCATGCCATTAGCCATGACTAGACGACTGCCTCCCGTCGGCCCTTCCGGGCCAGACACAGTCGGTAGCGTCGCCATGACTTGCTTGCTGCCATCCGCATTGACCTTGACGACTT
>JAGFJG010000007.1 GCA_024102915.1 Caldilineales bacterium | reverse complement strand
GCATCGAGCAGCATGTTGGTGGCGTCATAGGCATGAGCATGGAAACCGCTCGGCGGCGTGCCGCCATACTTCGCATCCCATTTCGCCAGGAACGCACCATAGACGTCACCCGATACGAACGGGCCCGACAAATACATGCCCACCGCATTCGAGCCTGCACTCTCCGGGAAGCTGTCCGTCAACAAACCATCGGCTCCCATCAGTATTGTGTTCTCCAGACCCGCCACATCGCTCGATTGCGCTGTGATCAGCGGACCTTCCGGCTCGAAAATCGGGAAGTACAACACATCCGGCGGGTTCGAGGCGATGTCCGTCAAGATCGGACGCATGTCCGTGTCGCCCACGTTTACCGCACCCTGGAACGTCACTTCGCCGCCCAGTTCCGCAAACGTGTCCGCAAACACCTGCTGCAGGCTGTCCGCATACGTGCTGCCGTCATGGATCGTCGCCGCTGAGCGTGCGCCCAATTCGTTGTACGCATACTCCGCCGCCACTCGGCCCTGGAACAGGTCGTTGTGCGCTGTGCGATAGTACCCAGGCTGCCATACGCCGCCCGTCGCCGGATCATCATTCGTCAAAATCGGGCTCGTGTTCGAGGGCGATATCAACACCAAACCCGCAGGGCTCAATACCGGCAACGCCGCCGTCGCCGCACTCGAACAGTTCGTCCCGACCACGCCGATGATGCTCGGATCCACTGCCACTTTCTGCGCCGCCGCCTGACCGCCTTCCGCACTGCACAACGAATCCTCCCCGCTCAGTTCGATCTCGTGACCCAACAATTCCCCGCCTCGATCATCGATCGCTATCTCGATGCCCCCACGACTGTCCTCGCCCAAAAAGGCGGTCGCACCCGATACCGACAACATGTACGCCATGTGCACCGGATCATCCGGCCCTATCTCCACACAACCTATCGGATCGGTACATTCGACAGATTCCTGCACCGCGACTGTGGCAGTCGGTTCCGGTTCGGCAGGAGCCTCGGTTGGCGCTGCGGCCGGCGCCTCGGTTGGAGCCGGGGCCGGGGTCGGCTCTTCGCCACCCCCGCCGCAGGCAGCGAGAATTAGTGCGGTGACCAGCAAAATAGCCAGTACCCACCATCGGGAACGTCTCATGGGCTTCTTCTCCTTTGGTTGATGAGTGAAACGAATTGACTGCTCGAAATGCGGCAATGCTTTCCGAGCCAACGATATTGTGTGCACCTGGCCTGAACATTCACGCTTCGCCTGTGAGTGTGGCAGAGAGGCTTGACCACGTGATGCAGGGCCAAAGATGGCGGAAGTATAATCGTAGTTGGCAAATTGTCAAGCAAAAGACAATGAGGGAACAAGGGTTGCAGAAGTATTGTGGGCAAAATGTTCTTAACCTTGTTCTATAGAACCTCCTGTTTCTGATCGCATGTCTCTAATCGCACGGCCTTCCACAAGCCCAGGTCGGTGAACCCAAGCCGGCGATAGATTGTCCCCGCCGCCGGATGGTGGTAATACAGGACGGGGCGCAGTTCATCGTCGAGAAGCGAAGCGCAAAGCGCCGTCATGGCTGCAGCGGCATAGCCGTGACCTCGATGTTCCGGCGGGGTGTAAACGCCCCCAATCATGGCGGCGGTCTGGGTTTCGGCGTTGGTCAGGACGGAACTCACGATATCCCCGGCAATCTCGGTGACGAACACTCGGCCATGAAGCAAGGGACGCTCCACGCCTCTGGGAGTCCGCGCCATCGTCCCGGCGTCGGCATAGAAAGCGCATAGCGCGTCGTAGTCATCCATCGTCGCCCGCTTTGTGCGCCAGGTGTACGCGGTCGGGCTGAAGGCGGCAGGGTCGAGTTCGCACAGGTATTCGACCACTTCATCCACCGGGCGATAGCGCGTGAGATAGGGCAGAAAACTCTCGGCGTGCCGGGTGTTATCTTGTAGCCGCGCCGCCCCGGCCGGATGCTCATCGACGACGATGCCAAATCCAGCGTAATCACAGCCCGGCCCGTCGGCAATGTTCCAACCATCCATGTAGCGATTGAGCACGCCGTTCAAATCGCCGGTATTCTCATCGAAACTGCCCCAGAACTGGCAGTAATCCGTTTCTAGCCCCAGGGATTCCAGATTCCCCAGAAAATACAAATTCAGGGCAGGGTTTTGCGCACAAAAGGCGTGGGCCAGGTCATAGTCCGGGTTGAGCAGGCGGCGGATCATGATGACAGGTCGGGATCAGGCCGGAGCGTAGAGATAGGGGGCCAGATTCGCTGCAATGCGTTGGGCGGCGGGCATCTCGCCCGGCTCGAACGTCTCCTGCGTGAGCTTCTCGTAAGCGCCGATATATCTTTCTGCGACCTGAGCGATTAACCGGTCCGGCATTGTCGGAATGTCGCCATCCCCGCGATAGCCTCGTTCGGCATACCACAGCCGCAGGAATTCCTTGTCGAAATTCTGCGGTTCCCGTCCCTCCCGCATGGCCGGGCCATAGCTCTGAGCGATCCAATAACGGCTGGAATCGGGCGTGTGCATCTCGTCGATCACGGCCAGCTTCCCATCGATCAGGCCGAATTCATATTTCGTGTCGACCAGCACCAAACCGCCGCGCATCGCCACGCTTTGCCCGCGCTTGAATAGCGAAATGGCGGCGAGTTTCACTTCCTCCCAGAGTTCTGGCTCAACCAACCCCCGCTCGACCACCTCGTCCGCCGTCAATCGCTCATCGTGTTGGCCCTGTTCGGCCTTGGTCGTGGGCGTGATCACAGGCTCTGGCAGCCGGTCGTTCTTACGCAAGCCGGAGGGCAGATCGAGGCCATAGGGCTTCTCGACGCCGTCGTTGTAGAGCATCCACAGGCTGGTGCTGGTGACGCCGGTGATATAACCTCGCACAATCACTTCCACCGGCAGGGTCTGCGCCTCGCGCACCAGCATCACATTTGGGTCGGGCACGGAGATAAGGTGGTTGGCGACAATATCGCTAGTCTGCTCGAACCACCAGGCCGCCATCTGATTCAGCACCTGACCTTTGAAAGGAATCAGACCCAGAACCCGGTCGAAGGCGCTCACCCGGTCGGTGGTGATCAACAGGCGGCGGTTTTCGTCCACGCGATAGATGTCGCGGACTTTGCCCTGGATTTTCTCGCCGAAGCCGTCGAGATCGATTGTGTCAAAGGCGTGAGGAATGGCCTCGATGGTGTCTAGATGATTTCGCATGGAAGGGGATCACTCAGAGGAAGGAGATATGAGAAATTTCGACCGAAAAAAGTTGCGCTATTATAGCAGCGCTCTCGCTTGAGCCACGATTGCCAACGCCCGCTCCGGCGCTTCGCCCACATAGTCGCTGGCATCCAACAACGCCCGAATCTGGTCAACTGAAAGAAGTTGTGTGAATTCCGCTTCGGACGCGAGCAAATCGATCAGCGGATTGGATTCGCCGCGCTGCACCGCAGCCCAGGCGGTCAGACTGTGTTCGCGGATGACTTCGTGCAAATGCTGGCGATCACCGCCCGCTTTCACCGCCTCCATCAGCAGGCGTTCGGACGCGGCAAAGACGCCATACGCTTGCAGGTTGCGCGCAATCGCCGCAGGCCAGACATTCAGATTGGAGACGATGCGAATGGTCGAGATCAGCAATTCGTCTGTGGCCAGAAAAGCGTCGGGGATGAGGCTGCGGCGGTTGGCGGAGTCGTCGAGCGTGCGTTCGAGCAGGTTGTGGGCGGCGTTATGCCAGGCCACGTTCGGCAGGGCGGCGATGTAGCGGGCGATGCTGTCGATCTTCTCGGCGGTGATGGGATTGCGCTTGAACGGCATAGCCGATGAACCAACCTGGCCTTTGCCAAATGGCTCGGAGAGTTCGCCAAAGGCCGGTGATTGCAGAATCCGCAGGTCAAAAGCGAACCGGTAAAGCGATCCGGCCAGCCCGGCCAGGGCATTCAGCAGCAGCCAATCTTGCTTGCGCGGATAAGTCTGGGTGCTGGCGGCGAACGCTTCGATGTCCAGTTCGGCTAGCGCCCGTCGTTCCAGTTCTGCGGCGGAACTGGCGGAATTGGATAGCAATTGGCTATACGAAGCCAACGAACCCACCGCCCCTTTGAACCCCTTCGCCTTTAGATTCGTGCGCACCCGGTCGATTTCCTCGTAATCGATCAGCAAATCCTGCAAGGTTTGGGCCAGACGATAACCCAATGTGGTCGGCTCGGCGGGCTGGATGTGCGTGTAGGCCATAACCGGCGTGGCGGCGTGGCGTTCGACCTGTTCGGCAAAGACTTCAATTAAGGCGCGTAATTTGCTCAGTACCAGATCCAGCGCTTCCCGCTGCCGCAACACATCGGCATTATCGACCACGTCCATGCTGGTCGCGCCTAGATGAATCACGCCGCCGCCGATCTCGCACTGTTCGGCGAATGTCTTGATTTCCGCCATGACATCGTGCCGGGTGACGGCTTCGATCTCCAACGCCCGATCGATGTCGATGTCCCCGGCGTGGGCCTCGATGTCGGCCAGTTGCGCCGCTGTTACCAAACCGATCAACTCCTGCGCCCGCGCCAGCGCCACCCACACCCGCCGCCACAGCAGACGACGATGCGTCTCGGAAAATATCCGGCGCATTTCGTCTGAAGCATAGCGCCAGGTGTATGGGGATTGATAGGTGGCGTGATCAGTCATACTGCAAACATCTGCTCGCGTTCCGGCCCAACCGAAACGTACTCGACTCTAACGTTGGCTAACTCAGCCAGGCGGTGGATGTAAGAACGCGCCTGCTTGGGCAGATCATCCCACGACCGGCAGTTTTCGGTGGAGGTTAGCCAGCCATCCCAGGATTCGTAGACGGGCGTGACGTTGTAAAGTACGGGCGTGTCGGGCATAGAGTCGGTGATGATCTCGCCGCTGGGCAGGCGGTATCCCGTACAGATTTTGATGGTTTCGAAATGGTCGAGGATGTCGAGTTTGGTGATCGCCAGACCGGTCATGCCGTTCAGCCAGGCGGCATAACCGATGGCCACGCCATCGAACCAGCCGCAACGCCGGGGACGTCCTGTCGTCGCCCCAAATTCCTGCCCCACCTCGCGCAACTTCTGACCGTCGGCATCGAACAATTCCGTAGGGAAAGGCCCATCGCCCACAGCCGTGCTGTAAGCCTTGACCACGCCGATCACCCGGTCGATGGTGCGGGCGGGCAGTCCGGCCCCGCTGCTGGCATACGAGGCGGTGGGGTTGCTGCTGGTGACATAGGGATAGATGCCCCAATCCAGGTCGCGCATCACGCCCAACTGCCCTTCCAGCAGGATATCCGCCCCGATTTCCAGCGAGCGGCGGATGATCGGAACCGTATCCACAATCCGCCCGCCCAGACTGGCGCGATAGTCCATCAACAGGCTAAAAACTTCTCGACCATCCAGGGTATCCCCGCCGAGGATTTCCAGCTTGCGATTGACCGTGCGCAGGGCGTTGTCCAGGCGGCTTTCCAGCCATTCCGGCTGCAACAGGTCGCCGATGCGCAGGCCGGAACGCGCCGACTTGTCCGCATAAGCCGGGCCGATGCCGCGCTTGGTGGTACCGATCGTGTCCTTGCCGCGCGCCAGTTCCTCCAGCTCGTCCAGCGTGCGGTGATAGGGCATGACCATTTGCGCCCGCGTGCTGATCCACAGGTTGTCCAGATTCACGCCCGCCTCGCGCAATGAGTTCATCTCGTTCAGCAGCGATTGCGGGTTGATCACGCAGCCACTGCCGATGATATTCTGGGTGGCGGGGTTGAAGATGCCGCTGGGGATCAGGTGTAGGGCGTGCTTGCCATACTGATTGATGACGGTATGACCGGCGTTGTCGCCGCCCTGAAAACGAATGACGACATCCGCCTGTTGGGCCAGATAGTCGATAATACGGCCTTTGCCTTCGTCGCCCCATTGGGCGCCAACAACTGCTGTGACTGACATGGGTTATCCTTAAGGTAGGTCGGGGTGATTACGACTTCGAGTTCGTGAGCAACATGCGTAACGTCGCCGGCAGCAAGCGATGCTCGACGGCATGGATGCGAGCTTCCAGGCTGGCCGGTGTGTCGTCCGCCAGGATGGGCACTCGTTCGACAGCCAGCACCGGTCCGTCATCCACGCCCTCGTCGGGCACGAAATGGACCATGACGCCGGTTTCGCTGATCTCGCCGCGCTGATTAGCTGCAAAGGCGCGTTCGATGGCGTGCGTGCCGGGAAATGCGCCGGGCATAGCGGGATGCAGGTTGATCACGCGTTGGGGGAAACGCGACAGAAAAGCCATGCTTAGCAGCCTCATCCACCCGGCTAACACCACGTAATCGGGCTGGAAGCCGGAGACCAATTCGGCCAGGGCAGCATCGTACACGCGGCGGGCATTGGGCAAATCTTCGAAACGGCCATAAGGCAGGGTGATGGCGGGGATGCTCGCCAGCCGGGCGCGCTCAAGGCCAAAGGCGTCGGTGCGATTGCTGACCACAGCCGCTACCTTTGCAGGCAAAATCCCGGCGTCGCAGGCGTCGATGAGGGCCTGCAAATTGGAGCCGCTGCCGGAGATGAGGACGACGAGTCGGGCGGGCATGGGTGGCGGGTCGGGATCAGCGAATCTGTACGGGATCGGCGGCGAGGTCGCGGGGGATGATTTGACCGACGCGATGGGCAGCGAAGCCGGAATCGAGAGCGGCGGCGGCATGGTCAGGCGACACGACGGCCAGCATGCCCAGACCCATATTGAACACCCGGAACATCTCCTCGCCCGAAACCTGTCCGGCGCGGCGGATCAGGCCGAAGATAGCGGGGACGGGCCAGGAACCCCATTCGATGCGGGCGGCGGTTCCTGCGGGCAGAGTGCGCGCCAGATTGCCGGGTATGCCCCCGCCGGTGATGTGCGCAAGGCCTTTGATGTCGATGCCCGCCCGCCGCCACGATTTCACTTCGGCCAGATAACTGCGGTGCGGTTCCAACAACGCCTCGCCCAGACTTTGGTCGAACCCTGGCAGCGTCGCTGACCAATCCCAATCGTCGAACACACGGCGGGCCAGGGAATAGCCATTGGTGTGGAGCCCGGTCGAGGGCAGGCCGAGAATCACGTCGCCCGGCTGAATGCGGCTGCCGTCGATCAGTTCCGAACGCCGCACTACACCGATCACCGTCCCCACCAGATCGAAACCATCGTCATGATAGATTCCGGGCATCTCGGCGGTTTCGCCGCCCAGCAAAGCGATTCCCGCCTCGCGGCAGGCGGCAGCGATCCCGGTCACCACCTCGGCCACACGTTCGGGCTGCAACCGGGCGGAGGCGATATAGTCCAAAAAGAACAACGGGTATGCCCCCTGCACGAGGATGTCGTTGGTGCAATGATTGACGATATCATGTCCGATCGTGTCGTAACGCCCCATGCGGGCGGCGGCCATCGTTTTGGTGCCCACGCCGTCGGTGCTGGCGGCGAGGATCGTATCGTCCGCGCCGCGCAACGCGATGGCATCAAACAGACCGCCAAAAGCGCCGATCCCGGCCAGGACTTCGGGGCCATAGGTGCTGCGAACGGCCTCCTTCATCAGATCGACCGCGCGCTCCCCGGCGGCTATATCCACCCCGGCCCGTTGGTAAGCCGAAACCGGGTTCGCACGCCTGCCGATATCGCGGCGATAGTGCACTCCTTCGAAATGAATTTCAGCGATCCCGGCATAAGCGCGCCGTAAAGCCTCATCCAGATTCGCACTGACCGCAGTGACGGCCAGCACCCGCCCGCCTGAAGTGCGCAACACGCCATCGTCGCCTCGCGCAGTGCCAGCGTGAAAGACCATCAGATCGGGCTGCATCGCCAGCGTGTCCAGGCCGGTGATGGGCAGGTTTTTGGGATAGCTGCCCGGATAGCCAGGCGCAGCAGCGACCACGCAGGCCGCGAAACCCTCTCGCCAGCGAACCATGTGCGGATCGAGTTCGCCCTTGGCACAGGCCTGCAAAATAGGCAGCAAATCGCCGTCGAGCAGGGGCAGGATCACCTGCGTTTCGGGGTCGCCAAAACGGCAATTGAACTCCAGAACTTTGGGGCCGGAATCCGTCAACATCAGTCCGGCATAGAGGACGCCGCGATATGGCGTGCCGTCGGCGGCCAGACCCCGGATGGCGGGCACGAGGATTTTGCGTTCGACATCGCGTAATTCGGCCGCCGTGAGCAGGGCGGCGGGGGCGAACGCGCCCATCCCGCCTGTGTTCGGCCCCTGATCGCCATCGAATACTGGTTTGTGATCCTGCGCCAGGGGCATCAAGGCATAGCGCTCGCCATCGACAAACGCCAGCACCGAGATTTCCTGCCCGCGCAATCGCTCCTCGATCACCACCAGATCGCCCGCATCGCCAAACTGGCGGTCCAGCATGATGGCGCGCAAAGCGTCCTCGGCCTCGTCCATGTTTTCCGGCACGACCACGCCCTTGCCCGCGGCCAGACCCGACGCTTTGATCACAACCTCGAAATCGATGGAAGCCAGAAAACTGGCGGCGTCGTTGAAATCGCTGAAGATGCGAAAGCGCGGCGAGGGGATGCCATGCCGAGCCATAAAATCCCGCGCAAACGCCTTGGAGCTTTCCAGCCGGGCGGCGGCGGCCGACGGGCCGAAGGCCGGGATGCCGGCCTCGACAAAGGCGTCGACCACGCCCGCAGCCAGGGGGTCTTCCGGCCCCACCACCACGAAATCCACCTGCTTTTGCCGAGCGAACGCCAGCAGCGCGACGACGTCATTGGCGGCGATGGGGACATTTTCGCAGAGATCGGCCTGTGCGGTGCCGCCATTTCCGGGCGCGACGTAGATGGCACTCACCTGCGGAGATTGCGCCAGCTTCCAGGCCAGAGCGTGCTCGCGTCCGCCGCCGCCCACAAGAAGTATTTTCATGGCAGATTACGATCCGAGTGCATGGGCAAAAACCAGTTTAGCGCCATTGGTTTCGACGCCATAAAGCGGGAGGGGATAGCGCCCGCTGAAACAGGCGTCGCAATGCCCGCCGAATTCCTCCCCGATCATCTCTGACCCAATCGCTTCGTGCAAGCCCTCGATGCTGAGATAGGCCAGCGAATCGGCCCCGATCAGGCGACGGATGCTCTCGACGTCCATCCGCCCGCCGATCAGATCAGATTGATCCGACATGTCGATGCCCATAAAACAGGGCTTGCGCACCGGCGGGCTGGAGATGCGGACATGAACTTCGGCGGCGCCGCCATCGCGCAAGAGTTGTACGAGCGGCCCGGCGGTGTTCCCGCGCACGATGCTATCATCCACCATGACCACACGTTTGCCTTCGAGGTTGGCGCGCAGCGGCGTGTACTTGAGTCGCACGCCCATCTTGCGCAACTGGTCGCCCGGCTGGATGAAAGTACGGCCAATGTAGCGATTCTTGATAAAGCCTTCACTGAACGGAATGCCCGACTCGGCGGCAAAGCCAATGGCCGCAGGCGTGGATGAGTCGGGCACGCCCACCACCAGATCGGTCTCCACCGGCGCTTCCCGCGCCAATTGCCTACCCAACATCTGCCGTACGTGATGGACGGTCTGGCCGGAGAAAATGGAATCAGGTCGGGCGAAGTAGACGTACTCGAAACTGCAAAATGCGGCTTTCTCCGGTTTACGTCCCTGGGTGACGTGGAAGCCCTCGGCATCGACGCGCACGATCTCGCCCGGCTGAAGCTCGTGCACCAGCCGCGCCCCCACCGTACTCAACGCGCAACTCTCGCTGGCGAACACCCAGCCGGACTCACCCGCCCATTCCAACTCGCCCACGCACAGCGGACGCAAGCCCCAGGGGTCGCGCACGGCGTAAAGTGCATCGCGGGTGAGGATTGCCAGCGTGTACGCGCCTTCCGCCCGATGCATAAAGGCAGCGATGCGATCCTCCCACTCGCCCGAAGGCAGCCAGCGCGCCAGCGGGCTGTTTTCGCCGATGGTGGGGCTGGCCAGCATTTGTGTAATCACCTCACTGTCGGTGGTCGAGATCAAGCCCACCCCGTGATGCAGCAGTTCGCTGCGAAGTTGGGCGGCATTGGTCAGATTGCCGTTGTGCGCCACAGCCAGCGGCCCGTGCAAAGTCTCGATCAGGTAGGGCTGGGCATTGCGTAGAATACTGCCGCCTGTGGTCGAGTAGCGCGTGTGGCCGATGCCATGATGACCCGCCAGCGGGCCAAGATTCTGCTCGTTGAAAACCTGGCTGACCAGGCCCATATCTTTGTGCAGGTGCGCCTGGCCGCGCGCGATGGTGGCGATGCCCGCGCTTTCCTGCCCGCGATGATTGAGAGCATAAAGCATGAAAAAGAGCAGGCGGGCGGCATCGGCGCCGGGCGCATAGACGCCGGCAATTCCGCAGGCTTCCTTCAGTGAATCAGAGAAAGGTTCGGACATTTGGAGTGTTAGACCTAAATCAGCGCAGTTCCGCATCAGCGGCGATCACGGCCGCACGCGAGGCAGCCTGTGCGGTTTGAACACGGTGCGACAATTCCGCATCGGCCAGCGCCAGGATTTTAGCGGCCAACAGCGCTGCGGCATCCGGTTCCAACACGAGCGCGGGGGCCACGCCGGAGGGCAGCCGAATCGAGGAGAAAATATCGGCCCCGCCAAAGCGGTCGGAATAGGGCGGGCAGGCGATGACCGGGGCGGAAACACGGGCATCGACCGCGCCGCTGAGCGCGTTCGACCGGCCCGCCACGGTGATGTAGACGCGAGGCTCGCCCCGGCTTTCGTACTCATCCAGCACGGCGATGAGATGCTCCAGGGTTTTGTGGGCTGAGGCGACACGGATGGCGCTGGGGATGCCGAAGTGGTCGAGGGCGGCGACGATTTTTTGGGCATGGGGCAGATCGGAGCCTGACCCCATGATGATGGGTACGATCATGATCGATTACCGTAGTTGAGTGAGAAAGTCTGATTATGCCTGGCGGGCGAATGCAACGCCGTTCTGAAAAAGCTTGAGACCGGTCTGCCCGCGAGCGCCACCATCGCGAGCGGGGTGCTGAAGGGGCAGGATGTGGTCTTCGGGATGAGGCATAAGGCCGAGGATGTTGCCTGCGGCACTGGTGATGCCGGCGATATCCACCACCGAGCCGTTGGGGTTGACCGGATAACCGCCCGGATCACCGCTGGCATCGACATAAGTGAATGCGGTGAGATTGGCGTCGCGCAATGCTTGCAAGGATGCCTCATCACGCATGCGAAAGTTTCCTTCGCCGTGGGCTACGGGACAATGAATCCGGTCGAGTCCCGACAGCCAGGGTGATCGATTGGCCGGATTGGGTTCGAGGTAGACCCAGCGGCATTCGAAATGGGCGGAGGCGTTGCGAGTCAAGGTCGCGTGCTGCATTGCGGCCTCTGACCTCTGACTTCCGACCTCTGGCAAAACGCCCGGTAACATCCCTGCTTTCACCAGTACCTGAAAACCATTGCAAATACCGATGATCGGCTTGCCGCTGTCGGCAAATTCGTGGAGTGGCGCGCCCAGATCATGGAGCAGCCGCACCGCCCACAATTTTCCTGCGCCGAGGTCATCGCCGTAGGAAAAACCGCCGGGCAGGACGAGCATGGCGTAGTCTCGTAGACGACGTTCGCCTGCAAGCAGTTGATTAATGTGAACGATTTCCGTTGCGCCGCCAGCCATTTCCAATGCAATGGCGGCATCGGTGTCCCGGTTGGTGCCGGGTGCATGAAGAATAGCGATAGGAGGCGAAGTCATGTGATTGCTGTACGAAGGGACGGTTGATATAATTGCACTTGCTGATTGCTGACACAACATCACTGCGTCATAAACTCAATTTGTATGAGCGTTCGTTTCGAATGGGAATCAGAAAAGGCCGCCTCTAATCACAACAAACATGGTGTGGCTTTTGAAGAGGCTGCAAGCGTTTTCTCTGATCCGCTTGCCGTCATCTTTGACGATGAAAAACATTCTCTCTACGAACTTAGGGAACTGATCATTGGCCACTCGATCGATGATCGACTCTTGATCGTTAGTTTTACAGAACGACAGGACGCCATTCGTATCATCAGCGCCCGAATATGTACAAGACGCGAGATTCGTGATTATGAGGAAAATACTGCAATGAAGGAACCTGTACCAGAATATATTACAGAAAACGACGAAATGCCGGATGAATTCCAATTTGATTATTCCAAGGCTAAGCCGAATCGATTTGCCGGTGAGTTAGAAGGATGCACTGTGATGGTCGCTCTTGAGCCTGAGGTCGCCGAATCGTTTAGAACCGCAGACGCCGTCAACAAAGCGTTACGGAGCCTGATCAAAGCAAAGGCGTCATGATAGGTGCAGATGTGATCCGATGAATGTCGGACGATTTCTCGCCGGTGTGGCAGCGTTGATTTGGGATGCTGAGACCGAACGATATTTGCTGCTGCGTCGCTCAGCGCAAAAGGATTTCGGGGCCCGAACCTGGGAGTGCGTAACCGGTCGGGTGGATCAGGGTGAGGGGTTTGAGGAGGCGGTCTATCGGGAGGTGAAAGAGGAGCTGGGCGTCGATGCGGAAATCGATTTTTTCTTGGGCACGACGCATTTCTATCGAGGCGAAGCTGTACCCGAAAACGAATTGGTGGGCATCCTTTGCACCTGCACAATTACAAAGCCGGACGAAATTGCGGTCAGTAACGAGCATTCGGAATGGCGATGGTTGGCGGTGGACGAGGTGCGGGCGATGTTGTCGCCGGATAACTGGTTGCTGAGGAGCATCGAGCGAGCGGAGAGGATACGGAGTCTGTCGTCGCCGGAACTGCGAGAATATCTGCGAGAGCAAGGGCTGGACATTATGGGGCGGTAAAGGCTGCGATCAGATCATCGATATGGGCGGAGATCAGGGCCCGGTCAGTTTCTTCTATCACCACCAACTTGCGATCCCCAGTTACCTGGCCGATACGAGCGTATAGCTGACCCTCAAGGCATGATTCGAATGCCGCAAATTGCGCCGGTTCCACTTCGATCAGAAATCGGCCCAGGGACTCGGAGAAGAGGGCGGTGGATGGCGGGAGTTGAGAAGCGGATGGGATCAGCGACAGGTCGATTGCTGCGCCCAGGTTGCCGCCGATGCACATCTCAGCCAGGGCCACGGCCAGCCCGCCCTCGCTAAGGTCATGGCAGGCGCTCACCAAACCCTTACGGATAGCCCTGTGTAACGCCTGCATGCGTGCCAGGGGCTTGTCGTAGGGCTGCGGCAGGGAAGCGCCGGTTTCCCCGTGTAAATCGAAGAGAACCGAGCCGCCCAACTCCGGCCGGGTGTCGCCCAAAAGGTAGAGATAGTTGCCAGGCGCTTTCAGATCACTGGTGACGGCACGCTCAACATCTGGAACAATGCCCAAGGCCGAGATCAGCAAGGTGCCGGGGATAGCGTGCTTCTCGCCATCTTCGCCCATGTATTCGTTGTTGAGGCTATCTTTGCCGGAGATGAATGGCGACTGGTAAGCGATGGCGGCGTCAAAACAACCCTGTGCGCACCGCACCAATCCGCCCAAACGATCCGACAGATTCGGGTTGCCCCAACAAAAGTTATCGAGGATGGAAATCTGGTCGGGGTCAGCGCCCACGGCCACGGCGTTGCGCAAAGCCTCGTCCACGCAGGCGAAGGCCATGGCGTAGGGATCGATCAGACCGTAGCGAGGGTTGATGCCAGCAGAGAGAGAAGCGGCGGGTAGAGGAATTGCGGATTGCGGATTGCGGATTGCGGATTGACTTAGTGTGGGTTGCGGGATAAGGACGGCGGCGTCGGAGGGGCCGGTCTGATTGGGACCAGCCAGGGGTTTGATGATAGTTCCGCCCTGAACTTCGTGGTCGTAGAGGTGGACGATGGCCGCGCGGGAACGAATGTTGGGGTGAGCGAGAAGGTCGAGGAGCGTGGCAGTCGGGTCGAGCTCACCTAGTTCGGGTTCCGCCAGATCGGGCGGATTCCAGATTGCATCGAGGCGGCGGCGAGGAACGCCATCATGCAGGAACGCCATATCCAGGTCGGCCACGAGAAGGTTACCGTACTCGACGCGCAATCGATTCGACCCGTCGAACTCACCCAGGATTCCCGCCTCGACATCGTGCTGACGGCAAAGCGCCCGGAACGATTCCCATTTGGCGGGCGGCACGGCCAGCACCATACGCTCCTGCGCCTCGGACAGCCAGATTTCCCAGGGGCGCAATCCGGGATATTTGAGCGGGACATCCTGCAACTGCACATGCGCGCCCACGTGTTCGCCCATCTCCCCCACTGCCGAGCTAAATCCGCCCGCTCCGCAATCGGTGATGGCGTTATAAAGACCGGCGTCGCGGGCGCGCAGAATCACTTCCATCACCTGCTTTTCCACGATGGGATTGCCGATCTGCACGGCGGTTGAGGCGATCTCGCCCGTGGTGTGATCCATTTCCATGCTGGAGAACGTGGCCCCGCGCAGACCGTCCCGCCCCGTGCGCCCGCCAATCGCCACCACAAAATCGCCGGGTTGGGCATCGGTGAGGGGGCGGTGGCTGCCGCGCGGCAGAATGCCGAGGCAGCCGCAATAAACCAGGGGATTGGCTGTGTAGCCGGGGTGATAGTGGACAGCGCCGTTCACAGTGGGAATGCCCATTTTGTTGCCGTAATCTTCTATGCCGTGAATGACGCCCTGGGCAATCCGTCGTGGATGTAATACACCCAACGGCACACGCTCTTGCGGCAAATTTTCCGGGCCAAAACAAAGCACGTCGGTGTTGGCAATGGGCTTGGCGCTGACGCCGAGGATGTCACGAATCACGCCGCCCACGCCAGTGTTCGCCCCGCCGAACGGTTCCAATGCCGAGGGGTGGTTGTGCGTCTCCACCTTGAAGGCCAGATCGAATGTGTCATCGAAACGCACGATCCCGGCGTTGTCCACGAAGGCGGAATGCACCCAGGGCTTGTCGATTTGCTCCGTGGCAGCGCGGATGAAGGTTCTCAGAATGCCGTCGATAAGCATGGGCGGAACGGTGTGGTCATTCCCCTCGCGATATTCGATCTCGGCCCGGAAGGTCTTGTGTACGCAATGCTCCGACCAGGTCTGGGCCAGGGTCTCCAGTTCGACATCGGTCGGCTCACGGGCTTCGCGCTGAAAATAAACCTGAATCGCCCGCATTTCAGCCAGGTCTAGACTGAGACGGCGTTCCTGGCTGAGCGCCAGCAATTCGCCATCCGTCAGATCGCAGATTGGGATCACCTCGACCAGTTGCTGGCCGGGCGTCAGCTCGTGTGTTTCGACGAAAGGCGGGGTGATGGCCCGGTTGATCGCATAACGCTGCACCGTGCTGTTCGCCAGCAGATCACGGGCGATGCGGTCGAGCATAGCCGTATCCACCGCATCCTCAAATCTATAACTCAGGGCGGATGCGGCAGCCCCGACGGTTTCATAGCCCAGGCTGCGGGCGGCAGCCAGTAAGTTATCGGCGACGCTGTCGGTGACGCCGGGCAGGAAGGTGATCTCGATTTGGGATTCGGGATTGGGGGTTTGAGATTGGGGAAATTCTGCATCGATCCGTTCGACGCTTAATTTATCCGCAACGGGGTCGAGGAGAGCAGTCTCGGCCAGGGATTCGACTTCGGCCAGGGTGAGGTCGGCCTCCAAAAAATAGAGATCGCTGACCACAACCGGGGGCAGACCATCCAGCCCAATAGTGTGCAGCGCCCGCGCCAGCGCTTTGGCGCGACCCTCGGCTGAGCCAAGTCTGGGTGTGAGTTCGATGCGAAATTGCATATGCGCCTAGCCCTTCCGCCCGAAATCCGCCGGAATCTCGCCCCAGACTTTCGTTTCCCACTTGATCAGGCGATTTTTATAGCGATTGTTCGTCAGCCAATCCTCGGCCCGCGCAATCAAATCGTACAGTTCATCGGTCTTCGGGGTGCGCTTCAGTGTCGTCCGGCAATGCCTGTCTTTCACCCATTTGATGGCGACACGAGAATCCGAATAGATCGGATTTTCCCGGCCTTGCTTCTGCAACAAAGCCAGTGCCTGCACGATCGCCAGGAATTCACCGATGTTGTTCGTGCCCTCAGGAAATGGCCCGCGGTGAAAAATCTCGTCGTCGGAACCCACATGTACGCAGCGATATTCCATCACGCCAGGGTTGCCGGAACAGGCGGCATCGACGGCATAGGCATCGGCGATGGGCCGTCCGACGCTGGCCGATTTCCCCTCATCCGTCTGAGCTCGCTTCACCCTGTGTCCGGAATTCTGCCCGACATAGTCGGCGTAGTCGCCGCGGAAGGCGGTCTGCGCTTCGGCTCGCGTGGGAAACGCCTTGTATTTGGCGCCGCCGAAACCACTGACTTGCGCCAGACACGCGTCCCACGTCTCGTAAATGCCGGGCTGGCGTCCTTTCCAAACGACGTAATACTTCCGTTTTGTGGCCATGCGATGACAGTCCGGGCTAGCGCCGCGCCTGATAATTGGGCGCTTCTTTCGTGATGATAATGCTGTGGGGATGGCTTTCGATCAGCCCGGCATTGGTGATGCGCACAAATCTGGCCTTCCGCCGCAATTCGGGCAGATCGGCGGCGCCGACATAACCCATGCCGCTGCGCAGCCCGCCCATCAATTGAAAAATATAATCCCGCAGATAGCCTTTATAGGGAACCTGTCCCTCGATGCCCTCTGGCACCAGCTTGCCGCCCAGGCTGCCGGGCGTTCCGGCGTTGGCAACTTGTGAGGTCTGATAGCGGTCAGCCGCCCGACCTCTCATCGCCCCGATCGACCCCATGCCTCGATATTCTTTGAACCGACGGCCCTCGTACATGACGATGTCGCCGGGCGATTCATCCAGCCCCGCCAGCAGGCTGCCCAACATCACGGCATGCGCACCCGCCGCCAACGCCTTGACGATGTCGCCCGAATACTTGATGCCGCCATCGGCGATCACCGGCCTGCCGAACTCCGCTGCCGCCTGCGCACATTCCAGGATGGCCGTGACTTGCGGCATGCCGGTTCCGGCCACGATGCGAGTGGTGCAGATCGAGCCAGCCCCCACCCCCACCTTGACGGCATCGGCCCCGGCCTCCATCAAAGCCCGCACGCCCTCCGCCGAAACCACATTCCCGGCCAGGATGACAAGATCGGGCCAGGTCTGGCGCAGTTGGCGCACAGTGTCGATCACGCCTTTCGTATGTCCGTGGGCGGTGTCGATAGCGACGGCGTCCACCTCCTCCCCCACCAACGCCTCGGCCCGCAACATGGCCCGCTCGCCCACACCCACCGCCGCCGCCACAAGCAATCGTCCCTGCTCATCCTGCGCGGCATGCGGATAATCCGATCGCTTGAGAATGTCCTTGTACGTGATCAGCCCCTTCAAATAGCCATGTTCGTCCACCAGGGGCAGTTTTTCGATTCGATGTTTATGTAAAGTCTGTTGCGCCTCTTCCAGCGTTGTGCCCAGCGACGCCGTCACCAGCCCCTCGCTGGTCATGAACTCGCGCACGGGCTGCGCTTGGTTCTGGGCGAAACGAATGTCACGGTTGGTGAGAATGCCCACCAGCCGCCCGCTCTCGTCCGTGATCGGCACGCCCGAAATGCGATAATGCGACATAATCGCCTCCGCTTCAGCCAGCGTGGCGTCGGGGCCAAGTGTGACCGGTTCCACGATCATGCCGGACTGCGAACGCTTCACTTTGTCGACTTCACTGGCCTGCTGCTCAATGTCGAGGTTGCGGTGAATGACGCCCAGGCCGCCCTGCCGGGCCAATGCAATCGCCAGTTGCGCCTCGGTCACCGTATCCATTGCCGCCGAAAGCACCGGTATTTTCAACTGCAAACGTGGATGCAATGTTGTTTCAATATTGACATCCGCCGGCAGGATATCGGCATAGCCGGGCGCCAGCAGGACGTCGTCAAACGTGAGCGCTTCGGGGATCGTCATGGAATTGGGGTCGCCATTTGCCGTAATTTCATGCGGAAGGGTCGGGTGCGATTCCATCAAATTGCATCCTTTCGTCTGATGTAGCGGGGCTGACAAAGACAAAACCCCCACGGTGTGCGAGCGACGTCGTTCGTGGGGGTGATGGGCAGCTTGGGTTCCAGGGTAGCCCTGGCGAAATCGATTATTTGAGATTGTAGCAGAGGCTTATAGGCAGGGACAATTTCGCCGAGGTTGCGCAACGGGAACCGAAACGAACATAAAAACGCACTGGCGGAGATGCCAGTGCGTTTGTTTACGGCTCAGACTTGGCTTAACTGAAAGAACTAAAACGCAAAGTTCGCAGAGGCGGCAAAGAGGAAAAGAGAAGGTTTCGAGATCAGTTTCTTTGCGAGACTCGTGGTTTTACTTTGCGCCTCTGCGTTGAATTGACTTTTTCAGAGGGCCAAACTCGGAACCGTGAACTCCAAACCGCTCCCGATCAGCCATTCCCCGGCTTTTTCGGCGGCTTGCAACTGGGCAGAATGGAAATGGGGATGCGCGTTTCATCGATGTGCGAACCATCGCGAGCGCTGGCTTCAAAAGCGCTGGCCAACGCCGCCGTCGGCACATCGGTTCCCGGGTTCAGTTCGCCATCGAAAACGTCGTACATCACCCCGCCGCCCATGCCGAAGCTCTCGTTCATGACACTGCCACTGCGATCCTGCAACTCAAGGGGCACATTCGCCTCGAAAGTCCAGGAATATCCGACGACATCGAAGGGGTCGCAGATAATCTCGCCCACCTTGGGGCTCCACACATCGATCACACGCTGGCCGGGCAGCAATATCACATTCATCGCCATCATATTGATCTCACCGCCGGTGGCCGGGTCTATTTCGTAGAATTCCAGCACCGCCGCCTGCGGGCCTTCGCTGAACGTCTCGAAACGGATATAGGTGCGGAAGAATTCGTGTTGCACGCCGCCGCCCAATACCTGTCGCTCGCCCATCACCTCGCTTGTACCAGCATCTTTCAGGCGGATGTGAACAACGCCTTCAAACGTTTTGGAAAAGCCGATCAACTCGATCGGGCTATGATACGAGCCGCCCTCCACCGGCGACAACACCTCGATAGCGACGCCCGGATCAATCCAGACCTTCAACGGTTTTAGGGCAGGTTTCTCGGCGGTTTTCACTGTGCCGGGGATGCAAAGCCGCTGCCCCGCCCGGATTCTGTTCACATTAGCGATTTGATTCGCATTCGCAATCGACCGCACGGTAACGCCATATTTCGCTGCCACCGCTCCCAGCGTTTCCCCCCGCTTGACCACGTGCGTCTTGCACTTGGCGGTATCCGGCGCGGCGCTCGGCCCTGTCGCACCCGACGCAAGAACAACCGACGTTGCGGCCAGAACGACAACGAATGCCAGGAGACAGGTCAGGATAACCTTTCTGTTAAGCGCATGCCAGGGTCTATCGAACATCGAGGCCTCCTCGAAACGGTGCAAACCAGTTAAATTGGCGGAAACCAAACACATCCGAAACAGGCGCGGCGACATCGCCCAACCTGTTTCCATAACTATGAAGACCGCAGAAATGAGCGGCAGTTATGGCCGCGTCGAAGTTTTAAGGTCGGAAATACAATGACGCGCCCCGGGCTAGAATCGTCTTGCCAATTCCGCCTCGACCTGTTCCCATTGCAAGTCTCTCTCGGCGATCAGCACCATCAAATGATAGACGAGGTCCGCCGATTCATAGATCACGCGCTCGTCTCCCTCCCCCTTCGCCGCCAGGATCACCTCCACCGCCTCCTCGCCCACCTTTTTCAGGATTTCGTTCTCGCCCTGCTGAAAGAGATAAGCCGTGTAACTCCCCTCAGGCGGATTCACCTGCCGGGATTTGATAGTCGCCCAAAGTTGCTCAAGCACCGATTCCTGCGTCATCAATATTAACCCTCAGATTCATTTGGATCGACCGCCGACTCGCCCGAATCGGCGTCGACAGAAAAAGAACGATAGAAACAGGTGTACTCGCCAGTGTGACAGGCGGGGCCATCCGCATGAACTCGAACCAGCAATGTATCGCCGTCACAGTCTAATTGCATGTCAACGACGTGTTGATAGTTGCCGCTGGTAGCGCCCTTGTGCCATAGCTCGGCGCGGCTGCGACTCCAGAAATGCGTCTCCCCGGTCTGTATTGTCAGTTCGAGCGCCTGCCGGTTCATATACGCCAACATCAGCACGGCGTTCGTCTCGGCATCCTGCACGATGGCCGGTATCAGTCCCCGCTCATCGAAGCGGATATCGGATTCCAAAGCGGCGACAACTTCACTCGCGTAGACCGATGCCGCTGGAATGGGCTCGGTTTCGGCAGGGCTGCCAGCCACATATCGCGGGCGATCAGGCATGGCGCTGCGTCTCGATGGGCCGGATGGCGACGCCTTCGGCCAGCAGATAGGATTTGAGGTCGGCGATGGAAAGTTGCTGGAAGTGGAACAGCGTGGCGGCCAGGGCCGCATCCGCCCTGCCTTCGGTTAGCACCTGCAAGAAATGATAGGGTTCGCCTGCCCCGCCGCTGGCGATGATCGGTACGTTCACGGCGGCGGCGGTCGCCTGTAACAACTCGATGTCATAGCCTTCGGCTGTGCCGTCGCCGTCCATGCTGGTCAACAAGATTTCACCGGCGCCGCGTTCCACCGCCTCTCGCGCCCAGGCGATGGCGTCGATGCCTGTGGGCTTGCGGCCCCCGTGCGTGTAGACCTCCCAACCCCCGCCCTGGCGACGGCGGGCGTCGATGGCGACGACCACGCATTGGCTGCCGAACTGCTCGGCTCCGCCGCTGATCAATTCCGGGACGCGCACTGCCGCCGAATTGACGCTGACCTTGTCGGCTCCCGCCTGCAACATCGCCCGCATGTCTTCGACCGTTCGCAATCCCCCGCCCACGGTGAAGGGGATGAAGACCGAATCGGCCACCGCCCGCACCACATCCAGCATGATGTTTCTGCCTTCGTACGTGGCCGTGATGTCAAGAAAAACCAGCTCGTCCGCCCCGGCCTCATCGTAGATGCGCGCCTGCTCCACCGGATCCCCGGCATCGCGTAGATCGACAAAATTGATGCCTTTGACCACGCGGCCATCTTTGACATCGAGACAGGGAATGATTCGTTTGGCTAACATAGGCGAAAGGAGATCAGGTTCAACCGGCGAAACGCAGGTTATGGATGCCGAGCGGCGGCCAGAAAGGGCCGCGCACCATGTTTAACATGCTGTCGCCAAAAAGACGAAAATCCTGCTGGCGAAAGAGTTCAGTGGTTGCATTTTGTTGCAGATCGAGCGGGAAGCCGAAGCTGTCTAGTTCCAGGTCGTGCGCCCAGCGCCGTACATGTTCCAGCGCCCAGATGATCTCCACATCGGTGGCGACCGGTGAGACCAGGAACAGCTTGCCTTCCAGCCAGTGATTGCTGAGTCGATAGGCCAGCGCCAGGGCCAGCAGTCGATCATCTTGCCATAGCAACAGCGTATCGCCAACCCGCTGTTGTAAACTCCACAACAGCCAGGATGAATAATCAAGCCGAGACATGATCTCGTCGCATAGACCGGTGACGGCATCCAGAGCGCGTCGCTGAAGCCATGGCGTCAGATCTGATAACAGCACGCCAGACAAGGGGGATTTGCCACGAGCCAATCGCTTTTCGATCCGGCGATAGGCGAAGACCGAAAGCCCGGCAGTTCGATAACCCAGGCGTTGATAAAACCCGATATTGTCCACCGCATCCGGCCAGGTCATGAGGCCGATGGTAGCAACCCCCGACTTAACCAGGAATGACTCGGCGTCTCGCACCGCCTGTTTGCCCAGCCCGTGTCGCTGGTGCGATTTCGCAACCGCCAGGCTGTGAAACCAGCCGAGCGAACCATAGCATCGACAGACTGCGACTGTGTAGATCGTGTCTTTCCAATCGCCCACGCGCACGCCATCGGGCTGGCGGCTCATGTACGTTTGTATCTTGTTTTCGTCGTAGTGCAGCCAACGTCCACGGCTGCTGTCGCCATACAGACGCCTGACCTGCGGCGCATAAGCCCCATCCACCAGCGCCGAAAGCGCTGGGATATCGGCATCGCGGGCAGGACGAAAGCTGAGATTCATCCGCCCGCGGCGACGGCCAACGCCGCTCTCAAATCCAGGCGTCCGGCATACAGGGCCTGGCCGACAATGACGCCCTCGATGCCGTGATCCGATACTGCTGCCAGCGCCTCGATATCCGCCAGACTGGCTACCCCGCCCGACGCAATCACGGCCAGACCGCTGGCTTCGGCCAACGCCACCGTCGCCGTCACATTCACGCCGGTCAGCATGCCATCCCGTGCGATGTCGGTGTACACGATGCGACGCACCCCGGCTGTCGCCATCGCCTGCGCCAGATCAACCGCATTCAGCCCGCTGGTCTGCGTCCAACCCTGGGTGGCCACCCAACCATCGCGGGCATCGATGCCCACGACGATGCGCTCAGGGCCAAATCGCTCCAGCGCCTGTGACACTATGCGCGGATTTCGCACCGCCACAGTACCCAAGATGACGCGTTGCGCGCCGAGCGCGAGCGCCAGTTCCACATCGTCCAGCCGCCGCATACCGCCGCCAAACTGCACGGGTATCGACACCGCCCGACAGATTTCATGCAGCCGTCGCCAGTTCACCGGCAGGGATGCCAACAGTTCGGGCGAGAGCGAATCAGCTAACACTCGCGCCGACCTGTCATCATCGGCAAAAGCGCCATCCAGATTGACGACATGCAGCCATTCAGCGCCATGTGACGCCCAATGCCGGGCCATCGCCGCCGGGTCATCACCATAAACGGTTTCGGCATTCGGATCGCCCTGTTGCAGGCGCACGCAGCGCCCATGGCGGAGGTCGATGGCAGGGAAAATAATCATGAAATCGAAGACCGGTCAAAATGAAGAACGTCCAGGCGAACTGTCAGGCGGTGGCGGCAAGATAAATATCCGCCGTGCGATCCACGGCTGCGGCCACGAACAGCAGGAAATCATCCAGCCGCCCTTCGTGACCCTGTTCCAGCGCAGCGTAATATGCTGCGCGGTCGTCCGCCCGCAGGATGGCGATAGGATATCCGGCTTGCAACAACAGCAAATTCATCAAGAGTCGGGCGACTCGGCCATTTCCATCGACGAATGGATGGATATCGACGAGCCAGAAATGAGCCCGAGCAGCGCGCTCGACGGGGTGAATAGCGGTTTGCTGCATCCAGTCCGCCAGCTCGCGCATACGTCCGGGCACAGCCTGCGGCGATGGCGGCACAAACGCCGACCCAGCGATGAAGACCTGGCGCTGCCGGTAAACGCCCGCTTGCTCGTCATCGATGCCGTGCAACACCAGGC
Organism: Caldilineales bacterium; assembly: GCA_024102915.1. GTDB lineage: Bacteria > Chloroflexota > Anaerolineae > J102 > J102 > JAGFJG01. The sequence continues at coordinate 6,085 of JAGFJG010000007.1, read as the reverse complement.
GGTGCAGCGCCCGAATGTCATCCTCCGTCAGCGGGGTATCCTGGGCGGCAAGTCGTTCGACATGATCGATAGCGCGCTTATGATTAACCGCCTCCAGGTGTTCGACCAGCGGCTTGCCCCCTACCGTCATGCCATGCTGAAGGACAACCAGGGTTTCCTGACGTGTCAACGTCGAGCCTTCGATGCGGTTCGACTGATAGGTCCATTCAACATCGAAATACTCGCGCAGGCGCGCTGCTTCCGATGTACTCAACGGCCGGCGGCGCGCCAGCTCAGCGCGCTTCTCGTCGATCTGAACCAGCCAACCCTGTAAATCCATGCTAACTTGACTCGACGCAAATATGCAGGAAGTTACGTAGGATGCGCAAGCCTACGTTCTGGCTTTTTTCGGGATGGCATTGGATGCCCCAAATTTTGCCGCGTTGCACGACCGAAGCATAGTCTATACCGTATTCCGTGGTCGCCAACACGTCTTCCGGCTGGGCGTCGCAATAATAGGAATGAACGAAATAGGCATAGCTGCCATCCTCCAAACCGGCCAATAACGGATCGGGTCGCACGAAATGCAGTTGATTCCAGCCGATCTGCGGAACCCGCAAGCCCGACTCAAAGCGCCGAACTCGTCCAGCCAGTAATCCCAACCCGCGCCACTCGCCCATTTCCTCGCTGAACTCAAACAACATCTGCATGCCTACACAAATGCCCAACAGCGGGATGCCTTCGATCGCCACCTCGCGCACGATGGATGAAAGGTGCGCTTCTTGCAGGTTGGTGATGCAGGCCCCGAACGCGCCGACGCCGGGCAGAATCACGCCGTCCGCGCCCAGAATCATGCGGGGGTCGGATGTAAGAATGACCTGCTGGTCGCTTTCAGCCTCGGCGATCGCACGCTCCACCGCCTTTTGCACGCTGCGGACATTGCCGATGTTGTAGTCGACGATGGCGATCATGCGGTCAACGTTCCTTTGGTGGAGGGCACGCCCTGGCGGCGGGGATCGACGCGGGTGGCGACATCGAGCGCACGAGCAAAGGCTTTGAATAGCGCCTCACATTGGTGATGATCATTGCGCCCATAGAGCACATGCGCGTGCAGGTTCATTCCCGCATGAATCGCCACCGATTCAAAAAAGTGATGGATGAGGTCCGTGCCCAGGCCGCCGATGCGCGGGGTGTGCCAGTCCGCCTCGAACACGCAATAGGGGCGTCCCGACAGATCGACGACGACGCGGGCCAGGGCTTCGTCCATCGGCACATAGCTGTGGGCGGTGCGCACGATGCCTGACCGATCTCCCAAGTCCTGGCTAATCGCTCGCCCCAGGCAGATGCCCACATCCTCGACCGTATGGTGTTCATCGATGTGCAGATCGCCTTTGGCCGAGATGGAGAGATCGAAGAGGCCGTGCGAGGCGAACAGGGTCAGCATGTGGTCAAAAAAGCCAATGCCGGTCTCGACCTGGACTTTGCCACTGCCGTTCAGATCGAGCGTCAAGATGATATCGGTTTCTTTGGTCGTGCGGGTAATCGTGGGCATCAATTTCCTCAGCTAAACTGAAGTCACAACGAGAACGGTAGTTTTTTTACTCGACGATGGACGATAGACGATTGAACTCGTTTTGTCAGTGCATCCGCCATCGTCCATCGTCAACGGTCTATCGTCAACGGTTGATCAAAAGTAGCGGTCTCAAACTGACATCAGTTTAGAATACCTTTTTTGCCAGGGATAGCGCCCCCTGCTTCCAGGGCACACGATGCGTGACGCCAGAATCGTGGGCGAAGCTATCGAGGTTGTCGAGATACCATTGGTAATTGCGAATCAACGCATCTTTATTTGAATATTTGGGAGCGAAACCGAGCATGGTTTCGGCTTTTTCGATCGAGACGAAGGATTCTTTGCCAGCAGTCTCGTAGACCCATTTGTACAGCGGCGACATGCCAATCAATTCCAGCATACGCAGGACGAAGATGGCGGGAGCTTCAGGGATGGGGACGATCTTTTTGCCAAAACCAGCGTAATCGAGCACCGCCTGGAAATCATCGCGCGCCGTGCCATATTCCTTCGCCCCAATGTTGAAGGTATCGTTTGTTTTCTCGCAGGGCAGGGTGGCGCAACACCAAATGGCTTCGCACAGATCTTCGACATCGAGATATTGGTAGAGGTTGTTTCCACTACCCAACACGGGGAAATTTTTTCCGTCTTTGGCCCAATCATAAAACAGCGCAAAAACGCCCAGCCGTTCGGGGCCGATGAAGGATTTGGGACGCAGGATGCTGACGCACAAGCCCTGGTCGCGATAACCTTGAGCAATGCTCTCAGCTTTGACTTTGGATTCACCGTAGGGGCCGACCCCAAGCAGATCATCTGTTTCCAGCAATGGGTGATGGTCAGGGATGCCGTAAACGGCAGTCGATGAAATATGGATGACGCGCTGCACTTGATGACGAGCGGCCTGCTCGAACACGATGTGCGAGCCTTCAATGTCGGTTGAGTAGATGTCTTCGGGCTTGTACAGAGGCAGGGCTGCAGCCGTGTGCACCACGATATCGACGTCGGTCATGGCTTCGGAAACAACGGCTTCATCACGGATATCGCCGGTAATGGCAGTGATCTTGTCTTTCACATCCGCATAAGCGAAAGGCGCTAAATCAAGGCTGACAACGCGCTGCTCCTTGGCCAGGAGATAACGAGTCAAATTGATTCCCAGAAAACCGGCGCCGCCGGTAATAAGGTAGGTTTGGGTCAAGATTTCCTCCAGAAACTGATCTCTGTATTTTAGAGTTTCTTCAGATTTTCTAGCAGTTGCTCGGTCTGCTCCAATATGCCAGCGCTGATGCGAATGCAATTTTGCAGACCAGGCTTATCGTAATATCGCACGAGGATGCCCTGGCCAGCCAATTCGCTGTGCAGGTCTTTGGCGGCGCGGCCACGTACGCGACAGAGCACGAAATTAGCCTGACTTGGCAGCGGAGCGAGATACGAGATTTTCTGCAATTCACGGAAAAGCCGATCTCGTTCGGTTTTCAGGGCAGTTACGCGTTCCTGTAAAAAGGGGAGGTCTTGCAGACTGGCCAGACCGGCAGCCGTCGCCGCCACATTCACGTTATACGGCTGTTTGAACTTCCACAAATGCTGAATGATTTCGAGGGGAAAGATGCCATAGCCCAGGCGCAGGCCGGCCAGACCCGCCCACTTCGAGAAGGTGCGCAGCACTACGAGATTGGGCGTTTCGGGAACCCAACCCGCCACCGAACCCTCACCATCGGCGAACTCGATATAGGCTTCGTCCACGACCACAATCAGGGGCAGTTCCAGCAGTCGGCGCAGGATATCGTGCGGGATCAGGCTGCCGTCCGGGTTGTTGGGCGAAGTGATGAATAGTAGAGGCGTCCGGCCAGACGCCCTCGCAACCGCCTTTTCAATCCCCTCGACATCCAACCGAAAATCCTCGTCCCGCCACACATCGATCACCCGCCCGCCGCTGAGCAATGCATCGAAGCTATACATGCCGAATGTGGGCGGGCAATTGATGATAGCGTCATCCGGGGTCAGAAACAACCGGCAGAGATAGTCGAGCAGTTCGTCGGCGCCGTGACCGGGCAAAATGTAGTCGGCAGGCACGCCCGTATAAACGGCAAGCGCATCGCGCAATTCGTTTTGCTGGGGGTCGGGATAGATGTGATACCAGGGGAACCGGCTCAACGTCTCGGCGACGCGCGGAGATGGCCCATACGGATTCTCGTTGGCATCGAGTTTGATGATCGAATCCGGGGCGCGCCCCAACTCTGCACTGAGCACCTCAAACGGCTTCACCGGCGTGTACGATTCCATGCGGACCACATCCGGGCGGATGAGATTGCGGATTGCAAATGGCGATTTGTGGATTGGCTGGCGCGTCATGGCAAGATCCGTTCCCTGGCTGATGCAGCGTGTGCGTCCAACCCCTCGGCCTTGGCGATGCGAGCGGCAATCGGACTGAGGGTTTTGCTGGCTTCGGGGCTGAGACCGATCAGGCTGATGCGTTTGACAAAATCCTCGACATTGAGCGGCGATGCAAAGCGGGCGGTTCCTTCCGTGGGCATGATATGCGACGGTCCGGCGATGTAATCGCCCAAGACCTCGAAGCTGTGGTCCCCTACGAAAATCCCGCCAGCGTTGCGGATTTTGGAAACCAGCGCCCAGGGCTCCGACACCGCCAGACAGAGATGCTCCGGCGCGTAGTCATTGGTCGCGGCGACTGCCGAGTCGAGATCGGGCGTGATCACTGCCCCGCCCCGTGATTCCAGGCTGACGGCCACGATCTCCGCCCGGCTGAGGGTTTCCAGACGACGGGTGATCTCGACCTCGACCGCCTGGGCCAGCGCGCGGCTGGGGGTGAGGAGGATGGCTGAAGCGAGCACGTCGTGCTCAGCCTGCGCCAGCAGATCGGCGGCCACCCAGCCCGGATCAGCGTGTTCATCGGCAATGACGACCGTTTCGGTGGGGCCAGGCAGCCCATCGATGCCAACCGTGCCGAAGACCTGCCGCTTGGCCAGGGTGACGAACAATCCGCCGGGGCCGACGATTTTATCGACTGCCCGAACGGCGTCTGTGCCAAAAGCCATGGCTGCAATCGCCTGCGCCCCGCCCAACGCATACACCTCGTCCACCTCTGTGATGGCGGCGGCGGCCAGGATCACATCCGGAATGCGGCCTGTGATGCGATCCGGCGGCGTGCAGGCGATGACGCGCTCGACTCCGGCGACGCGAGCGATGATGGCGGACATCAGCAACGAGGAGGGCAGCGGCGCGGTTCCGCCGGGCACATAAACGCCGACCGAGGCCAGCGGTCGCACGATCTGCCCCATCGTCCCTTCCGCTTCGTCCACGTGCATCCACGAATGTGCGGGCTGGCGGCGATGGAAACCGGCGATGCGGGCGGCTGCCTGTTTCAACGCATCGCGCAAGTCGGGCTGGACACGATCGAGTGCAGCCCGGCATCCCTCAGCCGGAACCCGCAGCGTCGTCGATTTCGCCCCGTCAATCCGCTGCGACCATTCCAGCGCCGCCGCATCACCGCGCTGACGGACATCGCTGAGGATGCGCGATACCGCCTGCTCCGGCGTCAGTGGTTCCGCAAAAATGCGGTCGATGCCTTGCAGCAGAGCGGGCGGGTAGGTCGTCTCGGCCCAGCTTCGGCGGCGGAGGATGCTTTGACGGGCTTCGGCGAGTTCGTAAATAGGGAAGATCATGGCGAGCGAGAGAATATCGAGTGTCAGGTATTGGCGACCGCGCGACGCATGGCGGAGATCAGTTCGCTGATACGGGCCGTTTGTAGCCGATAGCTGGCTCTGTTGACGATGAGGACCGCCTGGGATTCGAGGATGGTGCGAAGCTCGATAAGGCCATTTTCACGCAACGTGTCGCCGCTCTGCACCAGATCGACGATGAGGTCGGCCAGATTGACCAACGGGCCAAGTTCGACGGAGCCGCTGAGCGCAATCAATTCGGCAGAGATGCCGCGGCGGCGAAAGTATTCTTCGGTCAGCCGTGGGAATTTCGTGGCGACGCGCGGGTAGACCTGCAACCGCAATGGCTGATTGGCCCTCGAAGCCGGACCTGCCACCGACAACCGGCAATATCCGAAGGGCAGTTGCATCACTTCGAAAACATCCGCCGCGCGCTCGCGCAACACGTCCAGCCCGGCAATGCCCAAATCGGCTGCGCCCTGTTCCACAAATACGGGCACATCCATCGGCTTGGCCATGATATAACTGACATCGGGATCTTCACTGGCAGCGACAAGCCGCCGCCCATTCTCCAATCGAGGCAGCGGCCAGTCGGCGCGTTGCATCCACTCGAAGGAATCGTCGGTGAGGCGGCCTTTGGGCAGGGCGATGGTGAGCATTTTCGGAGATTGGTCGGCAGTGGGCAGTATTCAGTGGTCAGTGGTCAGTGAAAAATCGTGCCAACTACTTACTGGTTACTGTGTTGTATCTGGTAATCTCGTACTCTTAACAATCTGATAAAATCATACCCCCTGCAAGGGCAGTGGAAGTTGGAAGCAAGCAACTGGTTCTAGGTTCATAGGTGCATAGCCGATGATGTCAG
>JAGFJG010000184.1 GCA_024102915.1 Caldilineales bacterium | reverse complement strand
TCAATTTCCTCGTCAATCTCGTTGCTGGTTTGCTCGCCTATTCGCATCAACCGAAAAAACCTTCCTTGAATTTGTCTTCGGACCTTCATGGCCTTGCCATCTTGCCCGTCTAATTCCGAACTCAGGTTATCTAACAAATCGTGATGATTTCTGTCTGATGTTTGACCATCATGTTGCATTCATATGCGGCTTTGATAAACACACGTATGAAGCCGAACTTAATGAGGGAAAACTGAGTATTTCCTGTAATAAAGGGAAGCGTGTTCCATATCGAAAACTTTCTTGATCTGAGATTCTATCTCTTGACGATATTAGGAATGCGTTCCACGAACCGCCCCCGTCCTGGCTCACCCAGAAATTCTCCATCCCGGATGATGACCTCGCCCCGGCTGATGGTGACGGCGGGCCAGCCGGTTAGCTCGATGCCGTCGTAGGGCGTCCAGTCGCAGCGTTCGTGCAGGAAGTCGGTCGAGAGCGTGACCGGGCGGTCGGGGTCGAAGATGACGAGGTCGGCGTCAAGGCCGATGGCGATGTCGCCCTTGTCGTGCAATCCCGCCAGCCGGGCCGGGGCCGTACAACACAGCTCGACCCATCGATTGGGCGAGAAGTGCTCGCGCACCACGCCCTGATACACGCCCGCCAGCCGCATCTCAATCGAGGGCACGCCGCCAGGGATTTTGCTGAAGTCGTGCAGCCCGCGGGCTTTAAGGTCGGAAGTGAAGGGGCAGTGGTCGGTCGTGACCAGTTGCAAATCGCCTCGGCCCAGCGCCTGCCATAGCGCCTCCTGGTGGGATTTGGCCCGGATGGGCGGGGAACAGACGGGGAACGTGCCGGCAAGTCCGGGAGCATCGTAGGCGTCCCAGGTCAGGAACAGATATTGCGGGCAGGTCTCGCCGGTGATGGGCCAGCCCGCGGCCCGCGCCGCCTTGATGCGTTCGACCACATCGCTGCACGAGACATGGAAAATGTGCAGGGGTGTGTCCACGAAATGGGCGATATCGATAGCCCGGCCCGCGGCTTCACCTTCCATCGGGGCAGGGCGGGAGCGAGGATGCCAGTGCGGAGTCGTACGTCCGGCCTGCACGTTGCGCTCGACCAGCGCGCAAATCACATCCCAATTCTCGGCGTGGATCACGGGCTGACCGCCGGCATCACGGATCGCCTCCAGCGCCCGCAGCAACTGCCCGTCATCAAGCCGGAAACCGTAGGCCATGTACAGCTTGAAACTACCGCAACCGGCGTCGTAGGCGGCCTGCACCTGGTCGAGTTTGGCGATTTCATTGGGGCCGATTGTCATGTGCAGGCCGTAATCGATCACGACCTGCGGGTCGGCCTCGGCCCGGCGGTCGGCCAGCCCCTCGACCAGCGTTTGCTCCGGCCCCGGCTCCACGAAATCGACGATGGTGGTGGTGCCGCCGAAGGCCGCCGCCCGCGTGCCCGAATAAAAATCGTCGGACGAGATCACGCCATCGCCGAGCGACATCTGCATGTGTACATGGATGTCCACGCCGCCGGGGATAACGAGCTTGCCCGCCGCATCGATTTCCTGCGCGCCCGCCAAATCTTCGCCGATGGCGGCGATTTTGCCAGCGCTTACGCCAATATCGGCGTGGTAGGTGGCGCTGGCGCTGACGACGAGGCCATTTTTCACAACAAGGTCGAAGTTCATAGCTGATTCTCCCACAGGCTGAATTGGGGATCAAATGTCATTTGTTTGGGATTAGGTTTCAGGGATAAAATACCGTATCGTAGGTTTATATCGTAGGTTTAGTTGTTACAAGGTGTGACATTCCAAGTCATGAACGACCGGATTTCACAAAAGCTCTAACAGAAAGGCAATCTATCCAATGGAATCAGATGGAATAGTGAATGTAAGCCAATGTTTTCACTCTGAATATCAAAAACTGATTCAGGAACGGCTTTACATTGACGAAAAGATAGTACATGCAGCAGATTGTACGGCTACGTCATTACGCAGTAATTCATCTATGCCCGGTTTCATAGTATTTACGGATCGTAGATATTTGTTGTGGTATGTATATAGCTGGCCTGGGGGAGTACAATATTATGGGGATAAGCCTAAAGGGTGTCTTGCCAGTATGTTAGCTGGAGACGATGGAGAGCGTCGTAGCTGGTACGACACTACTAGACGTGACAGCCTACCGAATTATCAAAAGGACATAATGGAAGACGAATATGCTGCACTGCGTGGTATAGTAGCGAATGAATACTCCGTTGTAATAGATACAAGAAAAGTCGAGCTACGTGAATTACGATTCGATTATAAGGAAACAAGGGGTTCTTGGTACGTTGTGTTCAAGAAATCGGATGGGATTGAAGTGCAGAAGATTCTATCCAACGTAGTGTGATCATATGATCAGTGGTATCCATTCACACCTACACATGTACAAGTGTTGATAACTTCCGCGCCATCGCCGTCGGGTCTGCTGCCTTCCAGATATTGCGCCCGACTACTGCGCCTGCGGCCCCGGCCTGCATCGCTCGCCCGACCATGGCCAGCGTGGTCGCCGGGTCATCCCGGTGTGGCCCGCCGAGCACCAGCACCGGCACGTAGCAGGTCTCGACCACGGTCTCGAAGCCCGCGACGTACGGGATTTTCACCCAATCAGCGCCGAGTTCAGCGGCGACTCGTGCGGAGATTTTGATCGCTTCCAGTGTGCGTAACTCCGGGTCGCTGTCGAAGCCGCCCGGAACCATCTCGGCCATGACCGGCATGCCCCAGGCGTGCGCTTCTCGAATCACCCGCGCCAGCGTTGCCAGGGTCGTTTCCTCGTAGCGCGTGCCGGGGAACGTGGTCACGCACATGGCGTCCGCGCCCAGCCGCAAGGCGTCTTCTACGCTGTAGAACTGCGCACCGGGACCGTCCATCGCCCCCAGCACAGTGCCCGCCCCGTCCGTGCGCAAGATCAGTCCCATCCGCGAGAGCAATTCAGCGAAGCGGGTGGCCGTGCCGTAGCTAGCCATCACGGCATCGACGCCTCCGGCGATGATGCGGCGCAGCGTCGTTTCCATGCGCTCGATGCCTGCGTCCGGGCCGGAGACCATGCCGTGCTCGGTGGCGCAGATCAGGGCGTGACCGTCGGGTTGGAAGATGCGGTTTTTGCGACGAAGGATCATGAGAGCGGATAGGAACATGTAGGCTTGGGCGGACGATGGTCGATAGACGATTGACGATGGGTGGGCGCGCTATCGTCCACGGTCAATCGTCCATCGTCCTTTTTGCTAGATTACGGTATCGCTCGAAGGCAGCGACATAAGCCGGGGCTAAAGCACGGTCGGGTTCGAGGCGGCGAACGGGGGGACGAAGCTGGGCGACGGCGTCGGCCAGGGTGGGGAAAGCGCCGACGCCCCATCCCGCCAGCGCTGCCGCGCCCAAGGCCGCCCAACTGGGATAATCGGCCAGGACGATGGGCACGCCGCTGACGTCGGCCAAAATCTGCGGCCACAGTGGATTCTTCGTTGCCCCGCCTGCGATCCATAGCTCGTCCACGGGCATGCCCGCCGCTCGCAGGTCGTCGAGGGCAGCGCGCACGGCAAAGGCGGTGCTTTCCAGAATAGCGCGACTCATGTCGGCGCGAGTGTGGGCGAGGCTCAGCCCGGCGAACATGCCGCCGCCCGGCCCGTCCAGAGGGAAGAAGGTGAGGCCTCGGCTGCCGGGTGTGCTCGCGGCCAGCGCCGCATCGAACAGCCGGAACAGGCGGGAGCGGTCGAGCGAGTGGTCAGGGTCAGGGGATTGGAAGGATTGGTCGAGCCACCACTCGACCGTCGCCCCAAACCCGCCCAGATATTGTGACGCCGTCCAGCGTTCTGTTGCCACATGGAAGTTCATATCCATGCGGTCGGGAATGGCGGCGAGGTCAGGCGAACCGGCAATCGCGGTGATCACCCAGGCTGTGCCGGTGGAGAGCATGACGCCGCCGGGGTCGAGCATGCCCATGCCAAGGCAGGCGCAGCATTGGTCGTGGCCGCCGGCGATCACAGGCGTGCCGGGGCGCAAGCCGGTCTGTCGGACGACTTCGGTGGTGATTTCCCCGACCTTTCGCCCCGCCCAACCCAATTCTGATTGCCCGCCTGCATCGATCCCGGCCAGCTCGCAGAGTTCAGCGCTCCATCGCCCGCTCCGCAAATCCACCAGCACCATTTCGGCGGCGGCGGAGAGGTCGGTAGCGAAATTGCCGGTGAGGCGGCGGATGCAGAAATCGGCCGGGCCAAGATAACGTTTGGCCGCAGCATGGATGTCCGGGCGGTGGCGGCTCAGCCAGACGATGCTGGGCAAAGGCAGACCGGGGAATGGCCGCCAACCGCTCAATTCCCGGAAGTGTTCGATTTGCCCCTCAGCCTGCCATGCCGTCACGATTTCCCGGCTGCGCTGGTCGAGAAAGGTAATCATCGGGTAAACCGGCTCGCCGCTCTCGTCGCAGGGGATGATCGACCCGGCCTGGGCAGCGAGGGCCAATCCCAGGATTTCGTGCTCGCCCGCCCGCTGTGTGATCTCGGTCAGCGCCTTTACCACCGCCTCCCACACCGCCCCGGCATCCTGCTCCACCCAACCGGGCTGCGGCGTCAGCAGGGGATAGCCACGGCTGGCCGAGGCAAGCTCACGACCGTCGAGATCGTAGAGGACGGCTTTGATGGATGTTGTGCCGATGTCGAGGCCGAGGAGTGCGTTCATATGGGGGTTGCTGAGTATTGCCCTGGGAGTGTCCACATCGTACAATCCGTAACAACCGTTGATCAAATATTTGCTACATCAAGGATTGTAGAATTGCGATGGTGATTCTGACTGCGTTATCGAAGGTATTGCCGATATTTCTGTTGATTTTGCTGGGCGTCGTGTTGCGCCGCATCCGGCTGTTGAGCGTGGGAACTGTCGAGGATTTAAGAAAACTGGTGGTGAATGTCACCCTGCCGGCGGCGCTGTTCCTGGCATTCGCCCAGGTATCGATCGAGCTCCAATACCTGTTCATCGTGATATTGATGTTCCTGGCTTGCTGGCTGGTGTTGATGTTGGGACGATTTCTGGGTTCCCCCTTGCAGATATCCTCACCCATCCTTCCCAGTTTGCTCACCGGATTCGAAGCGGGGATGATGGGATATGCCATCTTTGCCGCTGTGTACGGCCAGGAAAATATTTATAAATTCGGCATTGTCGATTTGGGGCAGGTGTTGTTTGTGTTTTTTATATTGGTTCCGGGATTGGTGCGACTATCGGCGGGCGCACAGCCATTTCGGGCAACGATCATCAGCTTCTTCAAAACGCCGGTAATCCTGGCGATTGTGGGCGGTTTGCTGTTCAAGCAGTTGGGCTTGACTGAGTTGTTCAGTTCACAACCGCTGACCAATAGCATCCTTGAGACGCTGCGGCTGGTCGGGGGTATGACGACGCCTTTGGTGGCGATCGTGATCGGCTTTGGTTTGCAGTTCAAAGCGGGTTCGCTGGGATATCCTTTACGGACGGTTGCTGTCAGACTGCTGGTTTGGATTCCGTTCGGACTGGCAATGGGCTACCTGATTATGGGGAACTGGTTGGGTTTGGATCCAGTATTCCAGGCCGCCGCCCTGACCATGGTGATTCTGCCGCCGCCTTTCGTGATCCCATTATTCATGTCAAATAGCGATGGGGATGATACGGACTATGTGCTCAACACACTGACCCTGGCGACGCTTGTCACGCTGGTTGCCTACACGATCGTGCCGGTGCTGTTTCCGCCCGGATAGAGGCGGAAAGGGCGTCCCGAATCTATCGACCTAACGGAAATGCCGCCTGTGTGCGGGCCAGCGCTTCCGCCTCCGTGGTCGATGGCGAGAACTCAAGGCCGATCTCGCCGTCGTAGCCGAGCTCGGCCAGCGTGCGGCGGATGTTGGCGAAGTTGATCTCACCCGTGCCCGGTTCCTGGCGGGTGGGTACATCGCCGATGTGCACGGCGGAGATCAGGTCAAAGTAGGTTTCGAGCGACCACAGCAATTCACCGGAGCCGCGCTGTTGGTGATAGGTATCGAAGGTGAGGCGGAACTGCGGGTGATTCATGCGGCGTACCCAATCGGCGGCCAGTTGCGGGTTGTCCACCAGGATTTTGCCCACGAAATGAAAGCGATTGAGACACTCCACCCGCACCTCAACCTGAGTCTGCTCCGCCAGCTTGAGGATGCGTTCGGTTTGGTCGAGCAGGTTGGCATATTGCTCGCCCTCGGTGTAATTCCCGGATAGTCGCCGCACCCACTCGATCCCGTTTTCTGGCACGATCTGGTTGGAGAAGACATAGAGCACGGGGACCCCGAAACGGTCGGCCATTTCCAGCGATTCGGCCCACGAGCGATAGGTCTTTTCGTTGTCGCCGGGGTCGGCCAGCGAGCCCATGTCGCCGTCGAAGGTCGAGTACATCTGCGCACCGTGGTGCTGGCATTCGGCTACAAGCTCGGCCAGGGGCGCGTCACGCCAGAAAAAGCAATTAAGATGGCGGATGCCCAAATCCACAAAGGGCTTGACGCGCTCCGTAATCGGGCGGTCGGTGAACCAGAAATCGAGATAGCCGGTGTAATGCATAAGATGGTGTGGGTGATCGGTTCGGTTTTTGTATTGTGTATTCCTGTTTGTTGGATAGTAGTCGAGGTTGGAAGTCGAGTCAATGTCTGGCGCTGATAACATTACGCCGCCCTGATTCGATTGGATGCTGAACAGCTTCGATGGTAAGCTGAAGCTCACTTGTGTCGCGTCCCGCTAGTCTCAAGAAATTGGCAAACCGGAAACATGAGCATTGCATCCGCATACAGCGCCGTCGTCGCCGGCCATCTCTGCCTCGACATCATCCCGGATTTATCGGCCAGCACCGCCGCGGGCTTTGCCGCATCGTTCGCGCCAGGGCGATTAACGCAGGTTGGCGGGCTTTCGTTTTCGACTGGCGGGCCGGTTTCCAATGTCGGTCTGGCTTTGCACCGGCTGGGCATCGCCACGCATCTTATGGGGAAAGTGGGAAGCGATGCGCTGGGCGACATTGTTCTGCAATTGGTGAGGGCGAGAGACGAATCACTCGCCCAGGCGATGGTGGTGGATTCGGACGCCCACACTTCCTACACCATCGTCATCAACCCGCCCGGCATCGACCGCTATTTTCTGCACGACCCCGGCGCCAATGACACATTCGGCCCTGAGGATATCGATTACGAGGCGCTCAAATCCGCACGGCTGTTCCATTTCGGCTATCCGCCCTTGATGCGGCGCATGTATGCGGACGACGGCCGGGAAGTGGCCGAACTGCTCCGCCGTGCCAAGCAAAGTGGCATCACCACTTCGCTCGACATGGCGATGCCCGACCCCGGTTCCGCCGCAGGGCGGGCAAACTGGCCGCGCATTCTGGCTGTGGCTCTGCCATTTGTGGATGTGTTTGCGCCCAGCATCGAGGAACTCCTGTTCATGCTTCGCCCTGACCAACTGGCCGAATTGGAGCGACGGGCTGACGACGACATCCTGCCCTTGCTTACGCCGGAGCTCCTCTCTGATGTCACTGCTGAACTGCTGGCGTTGGGGCCAGCGATCCTGTGCCTCAAACTTGGCTATCGGGGCCTGTACCTGCGAACATCCAGCGCCGATCGCCTGGCGAACATGGGCCGAGCCTGTCCGGATGACGTGACCGTCTGGGCCGAGCGAGAGATGTGGTCGCCCTGTTTTGTGGTCGATTTAATCGGGGCGGCCGGGTCGGGTGATTCGACTATTGCCGGATTTCTCGCGGCGTTGTTACGTGGGATGTCGCCGCAGGAAGCGGTGACGATGGCGGTAGCGGTCGGAGCCTGCAATGTGGAAGCCGCCGATACCCTTAGCAGCCTGCGCAGTTGGGGCGAGACCCAGGCCCGGGTTCAGGCAGGTTGGCCGAGACGAGAATTGAGGATCGATGCCTCCGGCTGGGAATTCGATTCAACTCACAGACTATGGGAACGCTTCAACCTGTAACCTTCAACTTTGCGCTAATCCCACGGTTTCGCCTTCGCCCGCCGCACCCGAATCTGGTCGATGACGGCATTGCCCTGGCGGGTGACCAGGAACAACACAATATCCGCAACATCCTGGGGATGCATCAGAGCGTCCGCTTCGATGTCGGGCCGGGCCTGGGCGATCATTTCGGTATCGACGCCGCCCGGACTGACCACGTGTACTCGGATGCCGGTCTCCCGCAATTCCTGCGCCAAAGCTTTGCTCATGCCCACCAACGCGTGCTTCGACGCGCCGTACGCCGCCTGATTGGCATAGCCCCGATAAGCGACCGCCGAGGCGATGTTGATGATGTACGAGGTTGGCTGCAATCGTAAATGGGGTATCGTCTCCCGGCAGACCAGAAATGAGCCTCGACAGTTGACGGCCATCACCCAGTCCCACTCGGCCACGCTTGTCTCAAGCAACGGTTGGAATACGCCCACGCCGGCGTTATTCACGACGATATCCAGCCTGCCGAAAGCGGCCAGCGCCGTCCCCACCATTTCTTTTACGCTGGCTTCCTCGCTGACATCGACCGTGACGGCAATCGCCCGGCCGCCCTTCACCTCGATCTCGCTCTGCACCGAACGTAGTTCCTCGCCCGACCGGGCTGCCAGCGCCACCTGCGCGCCCGCCTCCGCCAACGTCAGCGCGATGGTTCGTCCGATGCCGCGTCCGGCGCCGGTGACAATGGCCGCTTTTCCTGCCAGGGATTGCTCGTGCATGTGACTCATTCGCTCCGGCAAATACTGTGCCACAGCAGCCAACCGCATCGCAAATCGAATTGACATTCGCACAATGTTCTGCTAACTTGTACGCACAAGTATACAGGTTGCATAAGTTGCGACGCACTTGATGCCAATAGCCCTTTTCAACTGATAGGTTCTTGCGAAGTGCGTCGCAACTGCCGTACCGTTATCTAGTGATGATCGACAAGTCCAGCCCTATCCCTTATTACCGACAACTCGCCGACTTGCTGTCGGCGGAGATTGATGGCGGGCT
>JAGFJG010000179.1 GCA_024102915.1 Caldilineales bacterium | reverse complement strand
AGAGGCTGTGGATATAAATCCCCGGAACTCTCGCAAGAGAAACACAGATCGCCTGCGACGCCAGAAATCGTGATACGTCGTGCGGGTCAGGCGAGGCGGGATCGTTGAGGAAATCATAGAGCGTTATGTTGAGTTCATAGGCGCTGGTCGAGCCATCAGAATTGGCGCGATAGCTGACATGCCCGCCGTGCGCCAACGTGCGGTCAGCCAGGGCCTGAATTTCCTCCGGGTTGAGAATCCCCTCCGCCGGGCGCACGCCAATGCCATCGTGCGAGGCGATGAAATTGAAGAAAGCCGTCCCTGGCGCAGGCAGCCGTAAAGTCGCCGCCCAATCTGAAAGGGGGCGGGCGTCGCCCGTGCGAAAGGCGTGCAGGGTCAGCGGAGCCAACGAGAAATTGTACACCATCTGCGCTTCGTCGGCGCCGCCATCGGCCAGAGGCTCGCCAAAATAGCTGATATTCTCGGCGTGCGGCACGTTGGTTTCGGTGATGAGGATGACGTCGGGGGCAACATCATCCAGGATCGCCCGCCACAGTTTGACGACGACGTGGGTCTGCGGGAGGTGAATGCACGAAGCGCCGATCTCTTTCCACAAATAAGCGATGGCGTCCAGGCGTATAATTGCTGCGCCGTGCGCCACATAGTCGAGCAAAATATCGACGATTTCGAGCAAGACCTGAGGATTGGCGAAATTCAGATCGATCTGATCAGCGCTAAAGGTCGTCCACACATGCTCCATGCCTTTGTCGGTTTCCACGGGCGTGAGCAGCGGCAAGGTGCGCGGCCGCACGACGGATGACAGGTCAGTAGCCGGATCGACTGTGATGAAATAGTCGGCGTATTCCGCCTCACCCCGCCGGAATCCCTGAAACCAGGCGCTGGCCTGAGAAACATGGTTGATCACGGCGTCGAACATAAGCCGGTAATCCGCGCCCAACCGGGCAATGTCTCGCCAATCGCCCAGTTCGGGATCGACGGCGCGGTAATCCACCACCGAGAATCCATCGTCTGAGGTGTATGGGAAAAACGGCAGGATATGAACGGTGCTGATGGCGTCCCCAACCGTTTTCGTGAGAAAATCAGTCAGGGTATGCAAGGGCGTCTGGTCATCTCGCTGGAATTGATCCCCATACGTGATCAGAACGGCGTCTCGCTCGCTGATCACCTCGGCAGTCGAGACATCGTTTTCACCAGCTTTCGGATGTTGTGCTTTAAACCGATCAAGAATCCCGGCCAGTTCAGGCCAGATTTCATTGGCGACCTCTTCGCCATAGAGCGTGACGAATAAGCTTCTTGCCCTTTCTCGTGGGCGCATGACAAGGATTTCTCCTAATAAACTTATGTCACAATGAAATCATTTGTTTTGGTCTCGACGGTGGACGTCGGACGATAGACGATGGAGTACGTTTTGCTGGGGGTATTTTTCCATCGTCCATCGTCAACTGTGAGACGAAAGTCGTGTCTTCAATGTGACTTCGGATTAAAATGAACTGAGTATTTCGCTTAGTTTGCGTTCAAGCACCTCCAATGAGAAGTGCTCCTGGGCGATTTCATAATTTTTCGCCGCCATTGCCTGCGCCCGATCCGGATCGCCCAGAAGCGTCCGGGTTTCAGCGACGGCGGTCTCGCTCACGAAGCCGTCCAATTCGACGAATTCAAAGCCAAGCGGCCGGATATCGGCGTTATAGACCGGATAACGATTGACCACGATCGGCTTGCCGAAGTATATCGCTTCGAGCAGGGCATTGCCGAAACCTTCGTACGTGCTGGGGTACGTCACCAGATCGGCGTGCGGGTACACATCCCACAGCGAATAGAGCTTGCGCCCGTTGGCGATGCTGCGCTCCGTCTCGACCAAATGATCGATGAGTTGCAGGTCTACATGCATCACGCCGGTCTCGCGCTTCAGCCAATGCCAGTAGGCCAATCCCTCATCGGTGGCGCGGTGCGAGATGAACAGCCGCTGTGACCCCAATCCCAGGCGATGAACCAGGACGATGGCCATCTCGATGCCCTTGCGTTGGATGACGCGCGTCGGCTGCAAAATCAGTGGATCGTCCTTCGTCAACCCCAATCGTTCACGCAAGTCACTGTTGTAGGCGTCGAGGCCGGGCGGCGGCGTGGCGAAGTCATGGACGTTGGGGATCACGACCGAATCGATGTCGCGCCTGTCTTTCAGTCGGCCTTGGGCGATGCTGTTGATGGTGACATGGCGAATGCTGGGCAACTTGGCCGGGAAGGAGGTATCCAACAGATCGAGGATGAGGTTGGCCTGATAACGCTCGCGCTCCCAGTAAAAATCGTGGTGGTGGGCGATTGTGTCGATGCCCAATTCGGAGATCAGGCCGGTCAGACAGACGCCCAGCGGCAGGTTCATGGGAATGGTCAGGGCATTCTGCACCACGATCAGGTCGAGCTTGTTCGTGCGGATGAACTCGCGCAGCGGAGCCCGAATCTCATCCGCCAAAGCGTAAATGTCATCGATCAACTGGCCCGGATCCCGGTCGGCATTCTGACCGAATGCTCGTTCTCCCAGAACGATAATCGACTGATGCTGGAAATGGAGCTGCGGGATGAACGTGCCGGCGGCGGCATATCCGCCCAATTCTCCGGCGCAGAAAAAGCATTCGTGCCCCATGCGCCGCAGCACCGTCGCCCACTTTTCGACTTCGAGCGAGACGCCGTCGGTGCCGTTCAGACGTGTGGAGATAAAGCCGATCCTCATGAATGCTATCCTTTCACGCCGCCCGCGGCCAGCCCTTCCGATAGGAAACGTTCCATGCCCAGGAAGAGAAGGACGATGGGGATCGTCATGATCGTGGAAGCGGCCATGACCACGTGCGGACGCGGGCTGGGGTCATTGAAGATCGTGTTGATTTTAATCGGCATGGTGAACATATCGCGTTCGTTGAGAAACACCAGCGCATAGAGGAATTCGTTCCATGCGATCATAAAGGTATAGATTGCCACCGAAACCAGGGCGGGAACCGACAGCGGCAGGGTGATGCGCCAGATGACGCCGAAGCGAGAACAGCCGTCGATCAGCCCGGCCTGTTCGATCTCCTCAGGAATCGTACGGAAATAGTTCGCCAACATGTACAGCGCCACCGGCAATGTCTGCGCCAGATAAGTGAAAATCAGAATAGGCAAGTTGTCCTGAACCTCGAAGCCCAGCGCCACGCCGATCTTGCTGAGCATGGCAAACAGGGGAATGATGAGGAGGATGCCGGGGAAGAGATAAATGGCGAGGATGCCGTTGAGCATCACATCCTTGCCGCGAAAACGCAGACGCACAATGGCATAGGCGCCAAGCATGGAGAGGATAACGGCGATGATCGAGGTGGGAATCGCTACCAGGAAGCTGTTGACGATGTTCTGGGCGAAATTCCAGAAATCGAACAACTCGGTGTAAGCATCCCAGCGCAAGGCGGAAGGGATGTAGACCGGCACACGGGCGCCGATCTCAGCGTAGGTCTTGAAGGATGAGCTGATCATCCAATAGAACGGGAACAGAATCCCGACCAGGAAAAAGCTCATCACCATCAGGAAGATGAACTTCGGCCAACTCAGCCATCGCCCCAGGTGATCGAGATAGGTGAGGCTCTCATCTGAGCGATAAGTTGCGGTCGTCATCCTGGCCTCCCTTTATGCCTCTTCCACATTACGCATGAACGCCGCCACATAGACGATGAGGAATATCACCAGCGTGAATAACAGGATCATGGCTGTGGCAGCGCCGGTGCCAAAGTCGAAAAGCTTGAAACTGAATTGATAAGTGAGCACCGGCAAGACGTTCGTGCCGAAACCGCCGCCTGTCAGCAAGAAAATGTCGTCGAACTTGTTGAATGTCCAGATCAGGCGCAACAGGAAAATCGCCCCGATCACGTATCGCAATTCAGGTATGGTGATAAAGCGGAACTTGTCCCAGGTGCTGGCCCCATCCACATCGGCGGCCTCGTAAAGCGTGCGGTCGACGGCCTGGAGTCGCGCCAGGATCATCAGCATGGCGAAGGGAAAGTAGCGCCAGGCTTCGAAGAAGATGACGATGAGCAGGGCCAGTCCCCGCTGCGCCAGATAGGCTTTGGGCAGATCGATCAACCCGAGGGACATGAGAATGTTGTTCAGCACGCCGGAAGGCCGGGGATCGAGAATCCATTTCCACACGAACGCCACACTGACGATCGGCGCCACGTATGAAAAGAGGAATATCGCCCTGGCTCCTCCCCGTCCCCGGAATGGCCTGTTGAGGAGAAGTGATGCGCCCAGACCCACGGCCACCGTTAAGGTTGTTGACACGAACGAATAAACGATGCTGGTGACCGCCGCGCCCCAACTGTTGAGTCCCTGGAATTTGAATGCAAAATCATTAAACACGCGTCGGTAGTTGTCGAATCCCACGAAGTCAGCCCGAAACACATCATTGAGATTGTCGAGGCCCACCTTATGAAAGCTGATCCAAATGCTGAAAATGGCGGGAAACAGAACCAGCCCAAAGACGATGAAAGCGGTGGGCAAAATCAGCAGCCAGGCCAGGCGCGTCTCTCTGGCGTTCATGGAATTCCAACGCCGCCGCCATGATGAATCGGCGGCCGGCTGAGTTGTGGTGGTCATCGTTCCAATCCCTGAACGTTAGCCGCATGGGGTCAGATTGCCTCCGACCCCATGCGACTTGGGTGCAAATTCGCGCGAGCGTGAAATGCGATGCGGCTATTCGCCAGCCTGTCGCTCGGCGTATAGGGTCTCCACCTGTTCTTGCAGCCATTCAGCGGCAGTCTCAGGCGTCATGGTGCCCTCGAGGGCGATGTTGCTGATGGCCTGCGAGATGAGCAGACGGCCTTCGATGTCGCCGACTACGGCCCGCTGTGTGGCGTCGTATTCAGGGCGGAACAGCCAGCGCTGCATCGAATCATAGCCGTTGGCGATCTGGGCCAATGTCTCGGCTGAGTAGTTTTCAAAGTACGAGCTGAGACCCGACCAACCCTCGACCGCGCTTTCCAGCGTCGGCACTTTGCCAAACGGCGCCAGGGCCAGAACATCGGTGTAGTTCTCGTCGGTCATGTAGAATTTGACCACGTCCTGAGCGACCGGGTCGGCCCCAGCCATGATGCCCAGAGTGACCAACTGGCCGTAGGATGCTGAGCCGTTGGGACCTTCCATCATCGAGGCGAAACCGGTCTTGCCAGCCAGATCCTCGACCGGGATTTCCACATTGCCGCCGGCTTCCAGGCCGGAACCATCGACCAGGTCATCCATGATGTAGGTGCTATAGAACAACATGCCAGCCTGATCCAGTTCATAGGCTTCGCGAGCGCCTCGCCAGTATTGCGGGCCGGGCAGGGCGCAGCGTTGCAGGTCGGTGTAGAACTTCAATGCCTCAACCATTTCCGGGGTATTCATCGTCACATTGCCTTCCGTGTCGAAAGGCCAGGCGTTGTTGGAAATGGCGACTTGCTCGAATACCTGATGAGGATAATTCTGGCCGGGGTCAGTGCCGAGGGTGAGGCCGTACAACAGGTTTTCGGTGCCGGGCAGCGCGTCACAGGCCGCATTGATATCGTCCCAGGTCAGCGGCGGATTCAGTCCATCCGCCCCGAAAAGATCGGTGCGATACCAGATGGCCTGGATCCAGCCATCGAACGGAATCGCTGCATACTTGCCGGTCGCCGGATCGACTACCATTGCCAGGGGGCCGCTGCGGAAGTCATTTTCACCGATCAACTGAATCGCCGCCATGGCCGCATCCTCGTCCAAAATGCCATCGGCGGCGAATGTCGACACGCGTTCGATGCCCATGCGCACGATGTCCGGCAGGCGATTGGCGGCGCGAGCGGTGGCGATACGCTGTGAAATCCCGGCTTCCTCAATCGGGACAATGCGCAAATCGACATTGGGATGCTCGGCCATGTACCGGTCTGCAATCGCTTCATAGACGCCGATGCGGTCTTCTTCGTTGTCGGTCGTCCAGAATTCTACAACGGTCTTCTCCGTGGGTTCGGCCGTCACTTCGACCACCTTCTCCACCGGCACCTCTTTCTCGACCACCACGGTCTGCTCGACGACTTTTTCGACCGGCACTTCCTTCTCGACGACGACGGTCACTTCTTTCTCGACCACCTGCGGCTGACCACAGGCTGCCAGCACTACGGCCAGAATCATTGCCAGAGCAATGATCAAATACGTTTTTTTCATCATGCTATCTCCTGAGAACGAACGGAAACTGACGATTGGCGTGTGAGTGTCGGGATGGCTTTTCTTGTGGGCAGATGACACCTCCTTCAGGGTGAATCGTGTTTCAATAGTGGGGTTGGCTCAGCCCCGGTGGACCGGCGCACAACCAAAGTGGGTTGCAAGACGATCTGAGGTCGTTCGATTTCTTCGTCGAGGAGGAGCTTGATTAGCATGTCGCTGACCATGCCGCCGATCTGGTAAATCGGTTGGTGGACAGTCGTCAGAGGGGGGTGGGCATGTTCGGCCATGGGAATGTCATCGAAACCGGCAATGGCAATGTCGCGCCCCACCGCTAGGCCCCGATGCTGGGCGGCGCTCATGGCGCCAATGGCCATCAGGTCATTGCCGCCAATCACGGCTGTTGGCCGTTCTGGCCGGTCGAGGAGTTCTTCCATCGCACGAAATCCTCCGCGCTGGGTCAGGTCACTCGTGACAATGCGAGAGGGGTCGAGTCGAATGTCTGCATCTGCAAGCCCTTCGTTCAGGCCCTGCAGGCGATAGTGCGTTAGCATCAATTCCGCAGGCGGAGAGATATACGCAAATTGTCGATGGCCCAACGCCGCCATGTGTTCGACTAACATTCGAGTCCCCAGGGCACTATCTTCATCCACCAATGGATAATCGAGTACGCCTTCAGTCCGGCCAAAAGCCACAAAGGGAAATCCTGTCTCACGCAAATAATCGATTCGGGCGTCGTTGCGTCGTGTTCGCACCACGATCAAGCCATCGACTCGGCGGCCATTAACCTTTCTTTGATATGCCTCCAGCTCGCCATCCCCAGGGGCCTGAGTGGACACCAGCAAATCGTAGCCGCTCTCGGCTGCCCTATTGCCGACGCCTGCTAAGAATTCGCTGAAAAACGGATCGGAGAAACGCGGGCCGAAGGTGGGCAAGATCAGGCCAATAATATCCGTGCGTCTTTTCTGTAAGCTCCGAGCCACGGTATTGGGCACATACCCCAACTCATCCGCCACGCGCCGTACAAGCTCTTTGGTGGCCGGACTGACATCGTCATAATCCGCCAGAGCACGCGATACCGTCGTAATCGATTTTCCCGTCTGCTGTGCGATATCTTTGATCGTGACTGCCATGGCCTCTTCGCCTGTGGATTAGCAGAAAAAATAAAACGTCTTCCAAAACGTTTTGGTTTATTTTCGATGATAATCCAAAACGTTTTGGATGTCAATCCCATTACGAAGATGATAGATAGGGCTCTCCACGATTCCTGCCCTTTTACCTGTGGGTGGTCGCTTGAAATCTGGTCGGCATAAAGAGTGATCCCTCGCTTTTCCCTTCACCAACCATGCCGTTTCGCTCTGACCGCACAAAATGGAGTCGAGTCAGAAAACTTAGGCGCCCTGGATGTGTATTGCCCACAGGGTAGATGCGAATCACGACTAAACAGAATTGATCGGGGAATACATTCGTTATTTTCTGGACGCCCGACTGATCAAGCCCTCCCGCTTTTGCCGATGCCGTGATTCTGGCATAAAGTTATAAGGTTTGCCTGGAATCTTTTCTTTGTCATTACCCACTCACTCATCTCAAACGGAGATACGAAATGCTCAAAATATTCAATCGCTCGCAACGCCCGGAACCTGAAATCCTTGCCAAATGGGGTCGCAATGACATGTGTTGGTGCGGCAGCGGCAAGAAATACAAGCAGTGTCATATGCCGAAGGATCATCCCAAAAAGTAGACCGTTATTTCCCCATCATCGACCGGTCGGACAGATGGCTGGGACTCTTGTGGTTAAGATTCCCGATCATCACCCAAAACCGCCACGACGTTGATCAAAGGGCGGCGTGTGCAGTGAAAAGCCTTTTTCAGCAGTGAGTGCTGATCTTGCGACCACATTAGAACCGATTTCCGCCAATTATCACCACCTTACTACGCGAACTGCCACCCGTTTGTCACCACAGCTTGTTACGATACTGCCGTTTCAATCCTTTTTTCCCGTGGAGTTTCGTTGATGAGTACGCAACCGAAGAACAAGCAGTCGTTTACCACTATCTCTGGTGAATGGGAGTGCGACGAATGTGGATACACACGACGTGGCACGCTGCGAAATCGTCCGAGCCGCTGTCCCGAATGCGGAGCACCTGGTGATTCCTTCAGCTTTTGGTCGGATGACGACGAAGAAGAAGGCGACTGGGATGAAGAGTGGGATGACGAAGACGACGATGATGATTGGGATGACGACTGGGACGACGACGACAAACGCTAGTTCGAGGGATATCCTTTAGACTTTGATTAGTTGCAACAGGGGGGCGCTTATTTGCTAGGCGCGCCCTGTTTTGTGTTGCCAGCGAAAGTTTCATACAATCGGGTAGCTTTCTGAAAGATTGAGCCTCATACTGGGCGTCTGCACAGTGTAGAATCATGCACGCGCTAATCATTTGCGATGAATCCCGATTGGCGGAACTACTGACCGTAGCCTTGCGCCAGGTGGGTTTGCGCGGCATCGTACGGCACTCGCCCCCCATCGATGCCCGGCAATTGGCAGACGCCGTCGTCCTGATTGTCGATGTGGAAAATTGCAGCGAAGCAGTCGGAACGCTTTCGGCGCTGCGTACATTGACGACGGCCCCTGTCGTCATCCTTTGCCCACAGGCCGAAGCCGAGATGCTCCTCGACCTTTACAATCGCGGAGCGACCTTCGTGGCGACCAAACCGGTCGATCTGAGATTACTGGCGGCGCAATCGTTGGCTCTCAGCCGTACGGCCGTGGTGACATCACAGCCGGCGCCGCATCCCTTACTGGACCCAGAAACGCAGAGCATTAATCTACCTGATGGAAATTGTCGGCTTTCGACCCTTGAATTTCGGTTGGTGGCAGCCCTGCTCAGCCGGCCGGGCCGGGTGTTCACACCTGATATTTTGGTGGAACACGTTTGGGGCTACAGCGGACAGGGAGATCGCAGTCTGGTGAAAAGTCTTGTCAATCGCGTGCGCCGTAAGATCGAGCCGATCCCGCAAGAGCCCACCTATTTGCTAACGGAATCGGGAGTCGGCTATCGCTTCGTGCCGCCTGCCGGAACGGAACTGATGCTGGAAATTCAATCCGAGGAAGGCTGGGGATAGATTATCCTGGGGAATAGCTCGCGGGGGAATTCGGTTACTCGGTCGGGCCCCAGTGAAAGTAGTCGCTGGCGCAGCATCCGGCTGGAATCCAGCAACGCCGCCACATTAATGCCCTGGCATGCATTTGGCAATCGCTGGAATTTGTTAATCGCCCGGCGGAACATCTTGTCTGCGCCAGCATAATTCGCTCGCTCGATATGATGTAGCGCTACGGCAAATTGAAGTATGCCCTGATATAGATCCCGGCATGCGCGTCGATCTTCAACCCACGCCTGTTCTAGCGAGTCGTGACAGCGATAATATTGACCCTGGTTAAAGAGCTCCAGACCGCGCCGCACCAGTTCATTGGGCATGTCATCACAACCCTGCACGATACTGGATGGCGTCACGTAGCGCTCCACCAGCGCCGGGAGCTCATCGACGAAACGGCTCTTCGCCCAGACGTAATCGCAACCCGCCCGCCTCGCCGCCTCACGAGCGACGCCATCGACGTGTGAACCAAACGCCACAATGGGGACGCCTCTCGTCCACCGGCGAGCATATTGGACGGCGTCGATCCACTCTCCTTGCCCGCCCGGCCCCAGTTCCACAATGGCCAGCACAGGCACCTCGCCCAAGCCTTCAGCCAGGTCCGCAGTCGATTGCACCAGTCGCACTTTCCCTCCCAAACGTTCGACCACATCCTGGATGCGCACGCTGAAGAACAAATCCTGGCAATAGACGATAACGACTGGCTTTGACTCTGGCATCTTGACGTCCTGACGGATTGGATAAAGGCAGGGATCGAACCCTATGCCCAGTGGAGGCATGGTCATTGTAGAATGAGCCGGGCCATTGGGCAATCAACCCCGCCCAGGCTGATTTTAGGCCTAAGCGTCATTTATTTGCCCAAATCGGCGTCACAATGCTATACTTCGAGCTTGTGTTACAAGATTTCGTTTTGTTACACATCGACATTCCATCTTTCTGGGACACGCGCCAAGGTATTCCAGCGGTGTGCCGGAAACACACAAAGGAGAAGTTCCTCAAGTGTCACTTAGTGCCGCACAAAAGCAGGCTATCATCCAGGAATACCACCTACACACGCTCGACACCGGCTCTCCCGAAGTGCAGGTGGCTTTACTGACCACTCGAATCGACCAGCTCATCGAACATCTCAAGCTTCATAAGCATGATGAGCATTCCCGCCGAGGCTTACTCAAACTCGTGGGTCAACGCAGGCGACATCTCGCCTACCTGAAGCGCAAGGACAACCAGCGCTATCTGGAATTGATCCAACGCCTCGGACTTCGAAAGTAGTTTGAAGCCAGAGAAACGAGTAGAGGATGCACTCTCTACTCGTTTCTTATGTCCACTACCCGCTCGCCGGGAAGCAACGCTCAGCGAGGAGCGAACCCGGAAATCAGTTTTCCAAGATCCGTTTAGGGAACATCACTCCTGGCGGAAAATCACAAATCCACCCTTTCACCCGATGCTACCATCCCGGCACACACATGAGGTGCAGGAATTGGAAAGTGCGCCGCACAACACGATTCGACTGTTGGTGCGACCCAGTTTCCAGTCCCTGACCTCTCTCCGGCCAGATACGACCGGCGACAACCAGATCGGTTGACCATGCTTGCGGCGCTGATGGCGTGGGGTGATCCCAATTAAAGAGGTACTTAAATGACTTACCGACAAAGCAATCGATACGAAGTGACGGTCGGCGAAAAACTGATCGCCTTCGAAACCGGCGATCTCGCCAAATTGGCGGGCGGCGCTATCTCAGCGTCCATCGGCGGCGCCCTGCTGCTGGCTACCGCCACCATGTCCAAAACCCCGCGCGAAGGTGTTGACTTCTTTCCGCTCAGTTGCGACTTCGAAGAACGTCTCTATGCCGCGGGCCGCATCCCTGGCAGCTTCTTCCGCCGCGAAGGTCGCCCCACCACCGAGGCCATCCTCACCAGCCGCCTGATCGACAGGCCCTTGCGCCCGCTCTTCCCCAAGGGCTTTCGCAACGACGTCCAGGTGATATGCACCGCCCTCAGTGCGGACGAGGAGAATCAGCTGGATATTCTGGCAATCAATGCCGCTTCCGCAGCCTTGATGATCTCCGAAATCCCCTTCGAAGGCCCCATCGCCGCCGTGCGAGTGGGTTATGCCGAAGATCGTTTCATCATCAACCCCACCTTCGCCGAAATGGAAAACAGCCTGCTCGACCTGCGGCTGGCTGGCACAGCCGACGGCATCCTCATGGTGGAAGCCGGGGCGAACGAACTGCCGGAGAAACTGATGCTCGAGGCCATGCGCTTTGGTCACGAAGCCATGCAGCCATTGATCGAACTTCAGAATCGCATGCAGGCCGAGATCGGCAAACCCAAGGCCGAGGTGGTTCTGCCAGAACTGCCTGCGGGTTTGGAAGAGGTCGTGCGTGAACGCGTGGGCGCTAGGATCACCGAGATCATCGCCGGCGCCCTGGGCAAGGAAGAGCGTTCCGCCGCCCTTTCCACTCTGGCCGACGGCGTTGTAGCAGAGTTGGGCGAGCAATATGCAGTCGCAGATATCAACGCGGTATTTGACGGCTTGCTCAAAAAAGCGGTGCGTGGCCGTGTGCTCGATACCGGCGACCGCCCGGATGGCCGCCGCCCTACCGAAATCCGCCCGATTTCCGCTGCGGTGAGCGTACTGCCCCGCACGCATGGCACCGGTCTGTTCACCCGCGGCGAGACGCAGGTGTTGACCATTGCCACCCTGGGCACGCCCCGCGACGCCCAAACCCTGGACAGCCTTTCGCCCGAAGACACCAAGCGCTATATCCATCACTACAACTTCCCGCCCTTCTCCACCGGCGAAGTCTGGCCTATGCGTGGCCCCAAACGCCGCGAGATCGGACATGGCGCTCTAGCCGAGCGAGCACTGGAGCCCGTGATCCCCGACCAGGCCGAGTTTCCCTACACCCTGCGCCTGGTCTCCGAATGTCTATCCTCCAACGGCTCGACTTCGATGGCCTCTGTGTGCGGCAGCACCCTGGCCTTGATGGATGCAGGCGTGCCCATCTCCGCCCCGGTCGCTGGCATCGCTATGGGCTTGATTAGCGAAGGCGATGTCACTCAGTCCGACAGCCGTTATGTGGTGCTGTCCGACATTCAGGGCATGGAAGACCACCTTGGTGACATGGACTTTAAGGTGGCTGGGACCGAGGCCGGCATTACGGCATTGCAAATGGACATCAAGATCAACGGCCTCAGCTATGATCTCCTGTCCAACGCGCTTTCTCAGGCCCGCGAGGGACGGCTGCACATTTTGGGCAAGATGCTGGAAGCCCTGCCCGAATCCCGCGAAAATCTCTCCGAATTCGCCCCGCGCATCCTCACCATCCAGATCGACCCCGAGAAGATCGGCAAGCTGATCGGCCCTGGCGGCAAAACCATTCGCCGCATTCAGTCCGATTACGATGTCAAGATCGATGTCGAGGAAGATGGCACTGTGTATGTGGCTGGCGGCGTCGAGGCCGAGAAAGCTCGGGCTGAGATCGAAATGATGACGCGGGAAGCCGAGATCGGCCAGATTTACACTGGCAAGGTCGTACGCGTCGAGGCCTATGGCGCTTTCGTCGAAATCCTGCCCGGCACCGATGGCCTCGTTCACATCTCGCAGCTCGCCGATTATCGCGTCGCTTCGGTCGAAGATGTCGCCCGTCTTGGCGATGAGATCATGGTGATGGTGATCGACATCGATGATGCTGGCAAGATCCGGCTCAGCCGCCAGGCTGTGCTGGAAGGACTCACCGCAGAAGAAGCACGAGCCCGCGACAACCGCGGACGAGACAACCGTGGTGGCGGCGGCGGACGTGGCCGAGACCGTCGCGGCGGACGGGATCGAGATCGCCGTTAATCGCAACATTTCCGCATGATAGATGAGAGACGTGAGGTCCTAAACGCCTCACGTTTTTCGTCTAATCGATCGGCTCCACTCACGTCGCCGCCCCCTGATTGCCAACCGACCCCATGCCCCAACAGTCGCCAAAACCGGATGCACGCATCATCCGCCCGGCGGAACAGCCTGAGCGATATCAAACGTCGCGCCCTTTGCCTTCGATGCCATCGCTCTCAAATGGAGCACAGGGCGCGAGCCTTGCGCTGTTGCGCGACGTATTCGGAAGCGTTCTGCCAGCCATCCTGATCGCCGTTCTCATCCAGCTTTTCCTGGCGCAATCCACACGGGTCGAGAGCTTCAGCATGGAGCCGACCCTGTTTGAAGCGCAAAGACTGGTGATAGAAAAAGTCAGCTACCGGCTGCATACGCCAGAGCGTGGCGACATCGTCGTGGTCGAAGCGCCGGACGGCGGGGCTATCCCGCTGATTAAGCGCGTTGTGGGGCTGCCCGGCGAACAGATCAGCGTCCAGGATGGCCAGGTGGTGGTCAATGGCATGCCTCTTTCAGAGCCTTACTTGCGCACCATCACCCATGGCGCCATGAGACAGATCACCGTTCCCGCAGGTCACGTGTTTTTGATGGGCGACAATCGTGACCATTCCTACGACAGCCGTTCATTTGGTTCCGTGCCGATCGACGATATTCTGGGCCGAGCCTGGTTGCGTTATTGGCCGCTTGATTCTGTAGGTACGTTTTCACACTCATGACATGCGCCCGATAGCAGTCATTTTATTCACCTGCACACTGTAAGATAACCGACGACTGGCGTACAGCCGGTCGTTTTGGCTTCCAGGCCGTATGACGGTATCCTATTCCCATCTCGTATGCTCTGTTTGAGTACCATGCACGATCAGACTCGCTCCTCCTCCGGCCTGCCTCCTGACGCCCGCATCATCCGGCCCGACGCCCAGCCCCAGCGCTATGATTCCGCGCCAGCTCTGCCCACGACGCGGCCTACCCCGCCGCCGTCACGGGACGGATCGCCATCCTTATGGCAGGGCGCACGCGAGATGATCGAGACTGTGCTTCCGGCGGTGCTCATCGCCTTGTTGATCCACCTGTTTCTGGCACAGGCGACGCGAGTCGAGGGCTATAGTATGGAGCCGACGCTGTATGGTCATCAGCGTCTGGTCATCGAGAAGTTGAGTTATCATCTGCACCCGCCTGCGCGTGACGATATCGTCGTCATTCGTGTGCCGGGCTTTGGCAAGGAAATGTTGATCAAGCGAGTGATCGGGCTTCCCGGAGAAGCGATTGAAGTCAGAGATGGCCGGGTCCTTATCAATGGTCGGGCGTTGGATGAACCCTATCTGCGTACAGTCACACGGGGAACCTATCCCGAAACGCGTATCCCGGAGGGCTATGTGTTCGTCATGGGCGACAATCGCAACAACTCCAACGATTCCCGTTCATTTGGAGCCATACCCTTCGATCAGGTGGTTGGCCGCGCCTGGGTGCGTTATTGGCCCTTTACAGATGTAGGCTTTGTGCACTGACGCACGCCAGATCACAATTGCAGCAGGGCTTCGCCTGCATTTCTCGAATCTGTACCATCACAGATTCAATAGCGACTCTCGTCACGTCAAAATGACTGTTTTCCGTATCGCTTTATGTAGATCGAGATATGATACTGAATTACGCAGCTTCAAAATGGTCTTGCGGGGGATACCCCCGCTCCCCCGCTTGGGGGATGTTACACTCCCCCAAACCCCCTCGAAAGGTCTGTGCGTATAACACAATTTTGCGTCTACAAGCGAGACCTTACGGGGGGTTTCAGGGGGACGTAGTGCCCCCTGAATGGGGGTTCCGGGGGTATCCCCCGGAGACAAGGGTCTGAGCAGCAGGTTTTGCTAAAGATTCATTCCAGCACATTCTTAATGTAGCGAGCCTTCAAGTGGATTCGCGCTGGTCATCTACCACCAAGCTTGTCATCCTGGCCATCGTGCTGCTGGTCGGCCTTTGGATATTGCTGCAATTTGGTCAGGCCATCCCGCCGCTGCTGGTGGCAGCGATTCTCGCCTACCTGCTCAAACCGGCGGTGGACTGGCTTATCCGCCAGACCGGATGGTCGCAGGGTTTCGCCACCGCAGCCGTTATCTTTTTGGCGCTAGGCTTGCTCGTCCTGGCCCCGGTGCTGGCGACTCCGGGGATCGCCAATATCATCTCCAACGTGCGCATCGATGTCGATGCCTTACAGCCGCTGCTCGACCGGATCAGCCAGGAGACCATCCACATCGGTTTCATCGAATTGGACGGCGCAGACTTATCAGTACGGCTGATGGAGGGGCTGCAAAGCCTGATCACGCCATTCGCCAGCAGCGCTCTGCAGATTGTCTCCAGCGTTGCCGCCAGCCTTGTGTGGATCGTTTTTGTAGTTGTGGTGGTGTTCTGGCTATTGAAAGATAGTCATAAGCTACGATTGTGGTTTCTGGGTTATGTGCCCGGCTCGCAACGAACGGAATTTGCGAGCCTGTCCGGGGAGATTGGTCGCATTTGGGATGCTTTTTTCCGCGGCGAACTCGTGCTCGGCGTCATCGTGGGCACGCTGGTCGGGGTGAGCATGACGATTCTCGGCCTGCCGAGCGCCTTTATGCTGGGCCTCATCGCCGGGATCATGGAATTCATCCCCACCATCGGCCCGCCCCTGGCTGCCATCCCCGCAGTCCTCACCGCCCTCTTTATCGGCAGTTCATGGCTGCACATCAATCCTCTCGTATTGGCGATTATCGTGATCGGCGTCTACCTCGTCATCTTTCAGGTGGAGCAGATCTATCTGTTGCCGCGGATTGTGGGGCGACGAGTCAGACTGCATCCCGGCGTTGTTTTTGTCGGCACCATTGTGGGGGCTGTCCAGATCGGATTGTTGGGCGTGTTGATCGCCGCCCCCGTTATCGCCACCTCGCGCGTGTTGGGCGATTACATCTATCGAAAACTGCTCGACCTCGACCCATTCCCGGCCGGTTCGATCATGGCGGCGGAAGAACGCAAAAAAGGGGACAGGCTCACGGCCACGCCTATTCTGGCCATCCTTTTTGATCTGGACGGTACGCTGGCCGACACAGATGACATGATGATCGAAAAGTTGGCTGGTCGTCTGCGCTCGCTGAATCGATTGTTTCCGGGGGATGACCCCCGTCCCTTCATACGACATCTGCTCATCCTCACAGAGGGACCGCTCAACTGGCTGCTTTCACAACTCGACCGACTGAGCCTCGACGATGATGTATTTCGCTTCAACCGCTGGATGCGGGAAACCCTGGGGATGGCGCGACCCGAAGCCCTTCAACTGATCCCGAACGTTGATGTCACCCTGACGCAGCTTCACCAGCAATACCGGTTGGGCCTGGTCACCACCCGCGGGCGGGCGACCGCCGTGCAATTCCTCGATCATCATGGGCTCACCCATCTATTCGACACGATTGTCGCCGCGGATGACGTGCGACGGCTGAAGCCGCATCCCGAGCCGGTCGAGAAGGCGGCTGCCAATCTGGGTTTGGAACCCGATTCCTGCCTGATGGTTGGCGATACCACGGTCGATGTGCGCTCCGCTCAGGCGGCCGGCGCTCGCTCGGTGGCGGTTCTGTGCGGGTTCGGCGCCGAGCGTGAATTGCGGGATGCCGACCTGATCATCCCTTCGACCACGGCGCTGACCAATTATCTCTGATCTGCACTTTCAACACACGCAAGCGAGTTAGAATGACGAAAATCCTGGTTGTCGGTCACAAAGGCCAGCTCGGCCGTTTGCTCTACGAATTCCCTACCGATTTCGAACACGTTGGCCTCGACCTGCCCGAATTCGACATGACCGATGACTTGGCCGTCCGTGAGCGGCTGGATGCTATCGCCCCAACAGTCGTGATCAACGCCGCCGCCTACACCAACGTCGATGGGGCCGAAGCTAACCCCGATCTGGCCTACGCCGTGAACGCGCATGGGGCCGGACACCTGGCAAAATCCTGCCGGCGGTTGGGCATCCCCCTGGTGCATGTTTCCACCAACGAGGTCTTCGATGGCGAGGCGGATCGCCCCTACGATGAATGGGATCAGCCCAATGCTCGCAGCGCCTATGCTCGCTCCAAGCTGGCGGGCGAACAGGCGGTGCGGTTCTATCATGATCAGGTGATGATCGTGCGCACGGCCTGGCTGTATGGCCCCGGCGGCAACAATTTCCCGGCCAAGATCGTGGCCGCCGCCGACAAACATGGCGAGTTGAGCGTGGTCGACGATGAGTTCGGCAACCCCACCTACGCCCCGCATCTCGCCCTGGCGATCATGGGCCTGATTGGACGTTCGGCCCCTTTTGGCATTTACCATCTCACGAACAGCGGCGTCGCCAGCCGCTATGAATTCGCCTGCGAAGTGCTGCGCCAAACCGGGCGGGAACATATCCCCGTCATGCCCATACCGCACACCGCCTGGCCGCGCCCCAGCCAGCCGCCATTGCGAGCGGTACTTGCCAACCGCGCCGCCGCCGCCCTGGGTATCGTGCTGCCGTCCTGGCAGGATGGCGTGGCGGAGTGGCGGTTGCAGGTTCAGGGTTGAACGTTGAAGATCGGGGTTGAGCGCAGCGCTTCAACCTTTAACCTTCCGCCTTCAACCCTTTCTCCCCCACCGCCCGCAATGCCCGCAACGTAATCCACTTGCTGGGTTGACCCTGCCGCTCGATGTCCATCCACATTTTACCGCGCAGGCTGTTTTGCAATTTCCATCGTCCCTGATCATCCTGTTTTGACAGCACAAAATCGATGGCGTTTTGCAGGCGGGAATCATCGCCATAGCCGAAATCGGTGAGGATTTGCAGGGTTTCCAGCACGTCGCTCCAATAGCTGAGAGGGAAGCCGAGCTTAAACCAGGTCGAGCTGACATGCTCGGTGAAGGGGTAGTCGGCCACGGTGGGGTCACGGCTGAGCAGGAATTCGGCTCCCTGGTCGAGGGCGCGTTGGACGGCAGGACTGCGCTGGTCGGCGGGGATGGCGAGCAGGGCTTTGAGCGCTTTATTCGCGCCCCAGGCGCAGGGCTGGCCGTCGTTGATCCCGCAAGCGAATCCCGGCCCGCTTGTCCCCCAGCCATAATAGCGCGGGGCGGGGTCGCCCGTGATCGAATTCACCAGCCAGGTGATGGCGGCCTGGACGCGCTCGTCATCCAGCCAGCCAAGGCGGATGAGTGCGTAGAGCAAATTGCCGGTCAGGCAGTGAATGGCGCTGCCCGGACTGGCCGTTTGTGAGGCGGCGAACGCGCCTGTGCGAGCCTGTGTGTGTGTGAGCACATATTCGCAGCCGCGGCGCACACGCTCGTCGGTGGGGTCAGCGCCCAATTCGCCCATGAATTGGATTTGCCAGACCGTGCCACGATATTTGGGCGAATAACCGCCGCCTGCTTTCACCCAGAAGCCTTCGGGGTATTGGGCGTCGAGGATGGCGGGAACCGGGCCGGAGCGCATGATGGCAGCACGGGCTTCGCGTACCTCCTCATCCTCCTCAGTTCGGGTCAGCAGATCGGTGAGGGTGAAGTAGCGGATGCTGGGGTTATCCGGGTCGGGTTCCAGCAGCCAGGGAAGTGGATCGATGGTTGGATTCAATAGTTGGTACATCATAAGCGTACCTGTGAAAAAACAAATGGCTACAACCGCTCAATTGTGCGTGGAAACCGAAAACTGGGGTTCGTACTGCACCCCCGGCAAGGTGACGACATCTTGCCATGCCTGCGCCAGCGCTGAAACCGTGTCCGTCAACTCGCTCGCATCCCAGCCCGGACAGGCCAGAATGCGGTTCACCCGCAAGACATAATCAGGCGGAAGGCTGGAAAACGCCGCCATAGTCGCCATCACCTTTTTGTCGCGGGTGAAATAACGTTCATTGAGGGCGAAGAGAGCCTGGGTCATGTTGCCTAAAGCGCGGGTGAGGCAACCGACGGTATTGTAAACATCGCCCTGGGCGGCGTAATCCCGGGCAAAGAGCAGCGTGAATTCCGCCGCCCACAGCGAATCGGCGATGATTTTTCGCTTCAACCGGGGAGGATAAGTTTCAATCAATCCCTTGAGTTCGGCGATCAACCCGGCCGGATCATAAAGTGGGATACAGATTTGGGTCTCAGCCAGGTAGATCACGCTGTAGAAGCCATGCGTCGGCTGTTGGCCGTAGTCATGGCGGGTGATTCCCTGTTGCGCTTCCACAATGGTGCGCCGCACCTGATCCAAATTGCGATACAGAAAATCGACCTTGCCCTCTGGCGTTTGAATCCAGGCCCCGCCATTGACCCAGGCTCCCCACTCATAAAAACCGGTGACGACGGGCGAATTCTGCGCCGAAATTGCTGCGGCCACTGCTTTCACATCCTCGATTACAAACGGCTCATCCTCGAAATAGTAGAGGCCGACATCGATATCTGAAGCCGGATGGTGGGTTCCGCTGGCGTGGGAACCGCCCAGGACAATGGCCGCCACACCTTCGATCGGGCGCAGTCGTTCCACCAGATCATCGAGCAAAGCCTTCTTGGCCGGGGGAAGATGAGACAGATCGTTCATGATTGCGTTTGCAGCAGGCGATACAGGGTTTTGTGGGCCAGGATGTCACCGCTGATCACACCGACGACCACACCCGCTGCGACAACCGGCATGGCCGAGATCTCGAATGTCTCCAGGCTGCGCAACACATCCAATACATTGTCTTCAGGGCTGGCGGTCACAACCGCAGTGGTCATGATGTCGGCGATGGCGATATCGGCGGCGCAGGCCGTGGCCGAGGCTTTGGTGATATCCCAATCGGTGACGACGCCCACGAGTTCGCCATCCTGCGTCACAGCCAGCATCTCGTTGGGATCGGCGATCAGGATTTGGGCGGCATCGCGCACGGTGGCGTCGGGCGAGATCGTCTGCAACGGCTCCATGATATCGGTCACGCGGCGGAAGCGTTCGGAAGAGGCGATGCGATTGATGCTGATCTGCTCGGCGGCTTCGAGAGGCAACAGGTCGGGGTCGGCGACCAGATAGTCGACCAGTTCTTTCATGTTGCGGCGGATCACCTCATCCCGCTTGCTGATCCCGGCCTGCAAACGACGCTCGGCCAGTTCGGCCAGCCCCGCCTGATGTTCATCCAGCCAGCGTTGCACCGCCGTCCGGTCGCCGAGGATGGCGGCAGGGGCGCGCAAGTCGTCCGGGGTTTTGATCAGGTGCTCCTGCGCGGCGAAAATGACGCCGCCGGAATTGACCAGGAAATCAGTGGCGATGATCACGCCTTTCTGCCAGTAAACCGTGCGCTCCATGCGCATGCGGGCGGCGCGGCGAGCCGGGTCAGGCGAGTAGGTATTCGCACCTTCCACAATCATCGACCAATTGCCCATGCGATCGACGGTCATCGACGGCCTGGCGCTGTCGTCCACATCCAGATAATTAGCGATGGGCGCGGCGGGAACCAGGCAAAAGGCGGACTCACGCAACAGATCGTTGGGCGCGTTGGCGAATTTGATGGCGGGCTGAATCGCGTGTCGGTCGAGCAAGTATTGGCGGAAGTAGGGGAATGTGACGATCCCCTGGGCGTCGCGCAGCGCGTTCAATTCGCCCACAGGCAGACCGTCGCCGCCAAAAAGATAGCCCTGGGCGTCGCTGATGCCGGTGATTAGCGGGGCCGGATTCCATGCCATCAACATTTGGGCGACGTGCGCGCCCACAGCCCCGAAGCCCTGGATCAGCACGGTCAGTTCGTGGCGGTCAGGCATTCGCAGGTCACGGAATTGGGGCAATGCGCGCAGCCGGTCCATCTCGGCTAGCAGAGCGTCGATGGCGATGACCACGCCGCCGGCAGCCGCGCCCAATTGATCGATGCGATTGCCGCCCATATCCACCGGCTTGGACAGGGCGCTGTCCAGGCCGTTCTCGATGGCGATGGTTTTCATGTCGGCATCGTTGGTGCCCACGTCCGGGCCGGGCAGATAGAGATCCCGATAGCGTCCGATCAGCCGGGCGAAACGACGCACGATCTCGCCATGTTCTTCGGGCGAGATTTTGCGGGCGGGGGCGACGATACCGCTCTTGCCGCCGCCATAGGGCAGATCGGCGGCGGCGTTTTTCAGGGTCATGCCGCGAGCCAAATTGAAGATGGCGGCCGGCGTCACCCCAGGCAGCATTCGTATCCCGCCCATGGCCGGTCGTCCCATCGCCAGATTGTCCACCACTAGAAAACCCCCCACCTCCAGATCGCTTTCCTCATCCCACATGCACACCACCAGCCTCGGCCCCAGCTTATCGGCTTCGATGCCCAGGCGGTGCAGGCGTTCCACATCGCTGGTGCGGAATTCCATGAAATGCAACGAGCCTTGCCTGACCAGCCGGTTGCGCCAGGTGCGTTCGGGCAAGGCCTGGCACAGATAGGTATCCATTTGTTTGGGGATCATCGTCGATCACCTCTTTTTGGTTATTGGGGATTGGGTATTTGGTATTGATCCGCCGCCTCAATGTCCAGTCGCCCCAAGCTACATTTCCGCCGATGGGCAAATATCATTCAGCGTGCAATTGGCGCAATCCGGCTTGCGGGCGGCGCACACCCGGCGGCCATGAAAAATGAGCAGGTGCGAGAGATCGATCCAGTCCTCGCGCGGGGTGATAGCCATCAGGTCTTGCTCGATCTTTTCGGGATTGTCCTTCTCGGTCAGACCCAGGCGATTGGACAGACGCTTGACGTGCGTATCGACCACGATGCCGTCGGCGATGCCGTAGCACACGCCCAAAACGACATTGGCGGTCTTGCGCGCCACGCCCGGCAATTGCGTCAATTGCTCCATATCCGCCGGCACCTCCCCGCCCAGATCGTAGGCGATGATCTGCGAAGCTTCCTGGATGTGTTTAGCTTTGTTGCGAAAAAAGCCGGTGGAGCGGATCGCTTCCTCGATGTCCTCGCGCTGGCCGTCGGCCATGTCCTTGGGCGTGGGATAACTGGCGAACAGGTCGGGCGTGACTTTGTTCACGCGCTCGTCCGTGCATTGCGCCGACAGAATCGTGGCTACCAGCAATTCATAGGCGTTGTGGTGGTCGAGGGCGCAGCGAGCGTCGGGGTGGGCGACGCGCAGGCGACGGATGATCTCAGGCAGGCGTTCAGCGGCAGAGGTGGTTGGGTTCATTATTACAATCTGAAAAGGCGACAGGGCGGCAAGGTGTACGGTGCACGCTCACTTCATTACTGCATCACTCTGTCACGCCCCCGGCTGATGCGCCTGCGCCCAAACCTGCTGCTCTTCCGGCGTCATGCCCATGCGGCCGCGCCACAGGTCGAGCACAGTCTGGTTGGTGAGGATATGTTTTTCCAACAGGCGGGGCGCATCGTCCGGCGTGACATGGCCGTACCAGTCGCCGGGCGGATAGATGAGGACGTTGCAGGCATGGGCATGGCCGCCCACATGGCTGCTGCTGCGCACCGTGACAAGGTGACTCAGGTCCCAGGCTCTAATCTGAGCACGCAGCCGGGCGAGGACGACGGGGGCGCACAGGCCGCAGCGCTCGTCGCGTTCGCCATGCGCGCAGACGAAAATGTAATGCGTGTCGAGATTCTCTTTTCGCAGCCAGTCGGGCGCGACGTTTTGCACCAGCAGGTCATCAACGAAATCGTCCAGGTCGATTTCGCGCACGCCGACATAACGAACCTCGTCGGGAAACACCAACAGGTCGGGCTCATCGCCCCGGCTGGGTTCGTCGCAGGCCGTGATCTTGACCGATAACGGCATGTTAGCTGCGTGCTTGGCGACGGCCTCATGCAGACGCTGGGCATAGCCGCCGTCGAGGTCGATCTTGGCGGGCCAGCCCGTGCGACCACTGCAAATAATAATGTGGCGCTGGTAGAATTTGACGGTTCCGGCCAGCATTTCGGTCGAGTCAATGTCAGTCAATGGCTATCTCCACGCGTGATTGAACTGCCCGTATTTTATCATATCCCAGGCCATCCGCTCGTAACCAGGTCGCATCTTTCTGCATCGATCATAAACAGCCAAACCTGGCGCGTTCTGCGCCTGAAGAATTGTCAACCTTGACTCCTCTAAAAAGGCGATTCAACGCGAAGACACAAAGGAAATCCTTGAGTTTCACAAAGAATTCAATCTTGAAATCTCCTCTTTTGACTCTTTGCGACCTCTGCGACTTTGCGTTTAAGCTTTTTGCAGAAGAGCCAATCTTTCAACCCACTGGAGAAAACCATGTCCTCAACTTATGGTCTGAGCAAGACCGTCGAATTATCCTATGCGAATGCCATCGACGCTATCACCGCCGCCCTCAAAACCCAGGGATTCGGCATCCTCACCACTATCGATGTCAAAGAAACGCTGCACAAAAAGATCGGGGTGGATTTCCGGCCCTACGTGATCCTGGGCGCCTGCAACCCCAACCTGGCGTATCAGGCTTTGCAGGCCGAAGAGCAGATCGGTCTGCTCCTGCCCTGCAACGTCATTGTCTATGACAACCTGGACGGCACATCCACGGTCTCTGTGCTCGACCCCGCCCAAATGATGTCCTTCACCGGCAACCCCAGCCTGGAACCGTTGGCCGTCGATGCACGCGAGCGCGTGCAGAAGGCGTTGGCCGCGCTGTCGTAGGGCAAACCCACCTCAAGTCTCGAACCGACGAACATTGACGAAATTGGACGAAAGGACGAATCGATATCGCCAATTTTCGTTTTATCGTCCCAGCGTCGCCGCCCCTTTTCTTGCAAAACTTTCACATGAAAAGTGGGTGCGTTTTCATGCCATATTCATCTTGGTATGCTAATCTGCTCCTACTAGGCGGGGGCGGTTCAGGAGTAGCGGTGGCCTGACTCACCAAGGGGAGACTGCTCCGGTTCCGCCTCCGCACTTTAACGACATGCTAATGCCGCCGCTCCCAACGGCGGCATTTCTTTTATTCCGGCCCATTTTTCCTGTATCCTCTCCCTCATCCTGAATTTTCGTGGAGACGCCCCATGCCCCGACGAGCAGCGCCTTTCCTTCTCATCATCGCCGCTATCCTCTTTTTCACTGGATCGCTCACCCTGGCCCAAAGCGAAGCCCCGCCTTCCGATTCTGGCGACGCCAGCAGCCTCAGCCCCGACAAAACTTCGCCCTTTGCACCCACGGGATACTACCTGGAAAACGGGCGATTCAGCTTCCTGCCAGCGGCGCAGTATCACGCCAAAGGCTCGTTCGCATTCTGGAGTTGGGAGCAACTCAATCCGCAGCCGGGCGTTTATCGCTTCGACTGGCTGGACGACTATCTGAATAGCGCGGTCGCCAATGGCTATCAAGCCATCGGCATCCCCATCGCCACCTATGTCGGTCGCCCCAGCGGTTGCGCGATTGACGGCATCGAATACATGCCCGAATTCGTGCGCTTCGGCGCTGACGGCGTTTGGGGGACAGCCGATGACCCAGTGATCAAATCAGATGTCAAGTTTGACAGAACTTGTAATGGCTCGCAGTTGGTCAAAGATTGGTACTTGCCCAACTACATGCACCCCTATTACAAACAGCAATACGCCACCTTTATCAACGCCCTGGCAGATTATCTCTTGAATCACCCGCAGCGCTCACGCATCGGCTGGGTGGGGATGGGAACCGGTAAAGATGGCGAAAACAAGCCCGGAGATGACACGGACGATCCTGCTCTGCTGGCTGCCGGTCTCACTCAACAAGAATGGTTCAATTTCGTGTATTGGGTGATCGACACCTACAAGATCGCCTTCTCTGCGGGCGGGCAGGTTCCGCAGATCGACTTGCTCACCCAGAACGCGCCATTTTACATCAATAGCGCGCCCTGGGAACGCCGCGAGATCGCCGCCTATGCCGCCGCCGACAATGTGGGATTGTCGATCAACAACATCACCTCCGATTTCACCCTGGTCGAAGCCTGCGGCAGCACCAATCCCAATCGCCAGTGCGCCGGCATGTACGATCAATTGTTTCTGCACGGCGACAAAGTGCCAATCGCCCTGGAAAGCTATGATTACATGATGGGCTCGGCCAACGAATTCTACTGGTCGATGGCGAGGGCGCTGGACGTGCATGCCGACTACGTGCGTCTCTCCCGTTTCTGGAATTCCACCGGATATCCCACCGTAACGCAACAGGCTAAGGATACGGCGGAATGGACGGCCAAATATCTGGGCAAAAACCTGGCATCCGGCCTGACCCCGCCCAGCATCTGGTCACGCATGCGCGAGCATAAAGCCCCAACTTATCTCAGCTATGCCGAACTGCCCAACAGCCAGTATTCCGATTGGCCGACCGACGGCAATTATGAATTCTACCTGTACGAGCGCCCGAAAACGCCCGGCGGCGTCACTATCCCCATCACCGACGACGCTCGTTTCCAGACGAACGGCGGCATCACAGGGTGGTGGGCGACGGACTCGCCGGTGGTGGGCAATCCCTATCATCACAATACCAGCCCCTTCAATTCCGTGCTGGCTTCCGCCGGATTGTATGAACTGACCGGCAGCACATTCAAGGTGCAAAATCAGGTCGATCCGGGCTGGGTGGCGCGCAAGAGCCAGCAATCATCGGGCAACTATGGCTTCTTCTTCGACGCCGACAATCGATACATCACCACGCCCGTCAACCCCGGCTTCCCGCACAAAGTCGCCATCACCATCACTTATTTCGACGTGGGCACTGACAAGCTTAAGCTGATGTATGATTCGGTGACAGGCGAGAAGGCGGCGCGGGTTTACGCCATCGCCGATTGGACGGTGCGCCGCGGGCTGGTCATCGATGGCGGGCTGCCCACGAGCGGCGTCATCACCACGCCGATCTTCGCCATCCAAAAAACCAACAGCAACAAGTGGAAGACCGCCACATTCCTGATCGAAGATGGCTATTTCGGCAACCGCCTGAATGGGTCCACCGATTTCTACATCGACAGCCGCGGCGATGGCAACGTCAACGACGGCGACGAATACATCCACCATGTGAATCTGGAAAAGCTGAACAGCAACCCGCAACTGACGCCCACGCCCACCCCGACCGGCGTAAGTTCGACCGCCACGCCCACCCCCACGACCGGCGCTGCCACGGCCACGCCCACAGCCACGTCCACGCCCCAGAGCACAACCGGCTCGGTTTCGGGTCGGGTGCTTTCGGACCCGGACAACAACGGCCAGTTCGACAATCCCGTGCCCGGCGTCCTCATGCAGATCTATACGCAAAGCGGCTCGCCGCTCGCCAGCGTTGTGACCGATAATGATGGCCTCTATCGATTCCTGGGTCTTAGCCCCTCCGTCTACAGGATCAGACCGAACGCTCCCCTTGGCTGGGAGATGATCACGCAGGAACGTTATGTCGGCGTCGTGGCCGGCCATGAAACCGCTGCTGTCGATTTCTGGGCGAGAAGCGCCAACACGCCCACGCCGACCATTACGGCCACGGCCACGCGAACGCCGACATTGACGCCCACCCCGACCCCCACGGCCACAGCCACTCCCACCGGCGGGCGCATCTTCGGCGTCGTCTGGTACGACGCCGATCGCAATGGCCTTAAGGATGATGGCGGGATCGGTGTGCCCGGCATTACCCTGCAACTGAAGAATGCGGGGGGAACTCTGCTCGGCGAAACGCTGAGCGGGGCCGATGGCGGCTTCAGTTTTCCCGGCCTTTCCTCGCAGACTTACCAATTGATCATCCAGACCCCGCTAAGCTGGGAGGCGACCACCGCCGAAAGCGTTTGGCTGGCGCCGGGGACAGGCGCATTGCAAAGCGACTTTGGCCTCTACCGAGACCCCACGCCGACGCCCACCGCCACCCCCACGGCCACGCCCACTGCCGGTCCCTCCGGCGTCGTCCTCGCCAGCGTCTGGCTGGACGTCGACCGAAATGGCAATCGTGACGCCGGGGAGCCGCCCCTCGGCGGCGTCACGATCACGGCATATCTGATGCCAGCGCAGCAACCGGTGCAAAGCCTGCAAACGGATAGCGAAGGCACGGCCCGATTCAACCTGCCCGCCCCTGGCAACTACAAGATCGTCGAGACCGATCCCCTCGGCCTGTCCTCCAGCACGACCAACGAGCACGTGATCGGCATCGCGGTCGGGGCCACGATCGAGGTCGATTTCGGGGATTTCGAGGAAGAACGCATCGCTCACTTCATGCCATTGTTGCTGCAAGGGACGGCGCGCCAATAGCGCATAATTCGGCGATCATGTAGCGCCTGACGCCACTAATCCTTTCCCAAACACAGGAGGGCGGATGTTGTCGCACAGATCGATGACTCCGCCCTTCACGCGTCTGATCGAACCCTTGTATCTGACTTTGCTCCACAGGTATAATGCTTTGCCCGATTGAATAATTACAGCCTGTCACCTATGCCAAGATTAAACTTCCGCTTATTCGCACTCTCAATCGCACATGCTGCGACGCTTCTGATTCTTGCCGCACTGGCCCTGACGCTCTCCCCAACTGTCAAGGCCAGCCCCGGAGCCATGACAGAGGTGGTCTCCAACGTCATCACCCAGTGTTATGTCATGGCGCCGAATCCAGACCCGGCCTATCCCAACCAGGCCGTGACCTGGTATTTGGAGTTGACGCTGCCCTATTCGGGCACGATCGAAGAGGCCACACTGCTCTTGCAATCGAGCAACGTGCGCGATAACGGCAGCCATCCTATCCTTGTGAATGATGCCGATATCGGTCAGGCCCCGCCCGCCGACGGCATTTCACCTGTCTGCACTACATCGCATCCACAGCTGACCATCCGTGAATATAACCTTCCGGTCGGTGCGCTGCAACCGGGCCGGAACACGGTGCGTTTGACGGCTGAGGGTACAACCGACCTTTGGGGGGTGAACTATGTGGCGTTGCGCGTGCGGGGCAGCAACCTTCAGGGCGGAACCTTTGTCAATGTTAAATTCCCCGGTGAGGGAGGCGATCTCGTCGATGCCGCCATTCTGGAACCGCCCGACCAGAGTGAACCCCGGCCGCTGCTTTTGCTCTTTCATGGCTGGAACGGCACGCCCTTCGACCCCTTCGTCACCAATTACACGGCGGCGGTTGTGAAACGCAACTGGTTTGCCGCCTCGCCTGAACAACGCGGATTGAACGCGCTTGGTCCTGCAGGCGCGCCATTGGCCTCCCTGCGCAGCCAGCACGACGCCATCGCCCTCATCGATTACATGCAGAGCCATTACAACATCGACCCCGACCGCATCTACGTGGGCGGGTTCAGCATGGGCGGGATGATGGCCGGGACGCTGGCGGCGAAATATCCGGAACGATTCGCCGCCGTCGTCACGCACATGGCAATCACCGATCTGAGCGACTGGTATTATGAGCAGGGGCCGTATCGCCAGTCGCGCATCATCACCGAGACGGGCGGGATGCCGAATCAGGTTCCGTTTGAGTACAAACGCCGCAGCCCGGTGGAACTGGCGCGCAATCTCAAAACCCTGCCTCTGGCGATCGTGCACGGCACAGACGATACCGTCGTCCTGCCGCACCACGCCGACGATTTCTACGCTGCCGTAAACGCCACCAATCCCACCCATGTCGAGCAAGCCTGGTTTCCGGGCGGGCACGAACCGCAACTGGCTCAGGAGGGCGGCGTGGGCGGTGAATGGTCGGCCAGATTTATGGAGGCGTATACGCGCCAGGACAACCCGCCCAGCCTGCAAATCCGCACCGACGAATCTAAGACATTCTACTGGCTGGGTGTGGGCAAACGCAGCGCCAACACCTTCACCGATGTCGATGCCGCGGTGAATGCAGCGGAGGACAGGATTGTCGCTCATGTCAAGGATGTGCAGCCGGTCGATCTCAGTT
Source organism: Caldilineales bacterium (assembly GCA_024102915.1). Lineage (GTDB taxonomy): Bacteria > Chloroflexota > Anaerolineae > J102 > J102 > JAGFJG01. Next base: position 11,639 of record JAGFJG010000179.1, on the reverse strand, counting down.
TTGATCTGGGGCGCATGGGGCTGCCCATCGATGTGAGTTACATCGTTTCACAGACCAACTCCAGCCAGCCGCCGGTGTTCGAACCGGTCACGATTTTCGGCGGCGTTTTGCATCGCACTGTGCCCGCGGGCGAAACCGATTTGCACATCTTCCCCAACGACGGCGGCCTGCCCGTGTCGCTCAACCTGCAAAATGGAGTCGACGGCTATCAGGGCACGACCGATACCTGGATCGACGCCTGGAATCCCAGCCTGAACTATGGCGAAGCCGGGGATTTGAGTCTGCGGCCGGGGCAAGTAACACGGGGAATCCTGCGTTTCGATCTGGCCGGTCGGATGCCGGATGACATCACCATCCAGCTCGCCAATCTCAAGTTCTACACCGAAGCCGACGGCCCCGATATGTCGGTGAATCTCTATCGCATGTTGCGGCCCTGGAGCGAAGCCAGCGCCACCTTCCAACAACCCGGAACCGGCCAACCCTGGGGTCAGCCGGGCGGACTGGCTGGTCAGGATTGGGAGAACGCTCCCTTCGCCACGCTCAATATCAGCGGCGGCGCCGGCTATCGTTACGTGAACATCCAAAATATCCTGGCCGATTGGCTGGCGAATCCGGCGAACAATTACGGCATCCTCCTCGAAGTCGCCAGCGCCTCGTACAATGGCCGTCGCCTGTTGCACAGCAGTGAACGCAATCCGGGTTCCACGCGCCCGTCCATCGAGATCGTCTATCAGCCGGGCATGTCGACGCCGACCGCAACCCCCACCGCCACGCCGACGAAAACGCCTTCGCCCACCCCTACGCCCTCGGTCACATTCACGCCCACGGCCAGCCCGACCGCCACGCCCAGTCCCACCCCCGCCTTCGGCCAGGTAAGCGGCTATGTGTACGAGGACATCAACGCCGACCGGCAGTTTCAATCGGAGGAACCGACCCTGGCGGGAGCCGTCGTGCGCTTGAAGAATGTTATTGGCGGCGAAACGCAGGATCTGACGACGGCGGAGAACGGTTTCTTTGAATTCCAATCGGTTCCGATGGGCAGCTATCTATTGAGCGAAATCGCTCCCCCCGGCTTCTATCCGGCCCAACCCACAAGCCAGATCAACCTGAACCTGGGCGGCGGCCAGCACAGCGCTTTCGACTTTGGCCACAAACGCATGCCCACCCCGACCGCCACAGCGACGCCGTCACCGACTCCCAGCCCCACGCCTCTGCCCCATCGTGTGTTCCTCCCCCTGACATGGAAATAGATTGACATGGTCGATCTGGTGGAATGGTATGAGTCGTATTGGTCGGATAAGGACGACAATGTCGACCATAGCCGGCTGGACTTGATGCTGCCGTACATCCAGCCGGGGCAGCGTGTCTTTCAGTTAGATGGGGGGCCGGGCATGCTGGCAGAGCGTATGATGAAGGAGCGAGGCGCCGAGGTGATCATGACCGATCTCACGGCGGAGGCGACCCGGCGAGCCCAGGCCAAAGGATTGCAGGCCAGCCAATTGTACGTGGCCGATACGGACATCCCCTTTCCCGACAGCAGTTTTGATGTAGTCGTATCCGATTCCGCCATCGAGCACCATTTCGATCCCGCCCGCTCGTTCGACGAACTTGCGCGCATTCTCAAGCCGGACGGTCTGTTCATTCTGTGCCTGCCCAACATCGCGCACTGGCATCATCGTTGGTGGCTGCTGCGCGGTCGATTTCCCTACGTCCCGGCCACGCCCACCGATTTCACACACCTCCGCTTCTTCACCCTGAGCGAGATACGGACATGGCTGCGAGAACGCGGCATCGCCATCGAGCATGTCGATGGTTCCGCTTCGTTGTGGGTGCGCGGGGGATTTTATCCGGCGTGGCTGCGTCGCCCGCCCTTCCGTTCCTTCTACACCCGGCTGGCCCGGCGATTTCCCACCCTGTTTGCCCGTGATCTGATTGTGATTGGCAGAAAGCGCGTGGTTCAATAGCGCAATCTGCGACACAACCCCCTGCTTCGCCATAGCCAGACTCTGAACAGGGGCGCAGGCGACACCATTTATGTCTATTCGCTCGCAAGTTACCAGTGGGGCCATTTGGGTCGGCCTCTCCGCCGTGGTGGTCAAGCTGCTGGCTTTCATTACCATCACTTTGGTGCTGGCCCGCGTGTTGGACCCGACCGATTTTGGGTTGGTCGGCATCGCCTGGCTGGCGATCAACGCGCTTGAATTCTTTCGCGAAATGGGCATCGCCTCAGCCCTGATCTACCGCCAAAAAGATGATCACGGCATCGCCGCCGACGTCACCTTCATTTCGCTATGTTTCAGCTCGATTTTTGTGTACATGGCCGCCTTTGTCCTGGCTCCGGCTATCGAATACTTCTTCTCCGACGCCGAAGGCATCACCCCGGTGCTGCGCGTGCTGGCCCTGACCATGATCATCAATTCGATCAGCCAGACGTCGTACACCCTGCTGGCCAAGGACATGCAATTCCGCAGCAAGGCGATTCCCGAGATCATAGGCGGGGTGCTGAACGCCATCGTCGCTGTCGTGATGGCGTTGACCGGTTTCGGCGTGTGGGCGCTGGTGGGCGGTTATCTAGCCGATGCCTTCACCCGTACGGGCCTCGTGTGGTTTTTCTCGCCCTGGCGGCCTCGCCTTCGTTTCGATAAAAGGGTCTGGAACGAGATGATGTCGTACGGGCGGCACATCGTGGGCAGCCGCATCCTTATCTTTGGCATCACCAACATCGACGATCTATTTATCGGTCGATTTTTGGGCGCGGCGGCTTTTGGCCTTTACACATTCGCCTATCGGCTCAGTAATGTACCAGCAACTCATGTCACGGGCATGATCAACAATGTCATGTTCCCTGCTTTCAGCAAAATGCAAGAGGAAAAGGAGCGGGTGCGCCGCGGTTATTTCGCCACGATCCATGCTGTGGGCCTGGTGACGATCCCCCTTGCCGCAGCCACGCTGGCGCTGGGGCCTACGTTTGTGCACAACTACTACCAGGGCAAATGGGATGGCGCCATCGTAGCGATGGAATGGCTGGTCATCTACGGATTGATGCGTTCCATCGCCGCCAACCTCGGCAATATCTATCGCTCGCTCGGCAAGCCGGAATGGCTGACCTGGCTGGCCCTCTGGCGCTTCGTAACCATGCTGGTCTTGCTTTATCCGGCGATTATCTGGGGCGGGATCGTCGGCGTCAGCCTCCTCAGCGCCGTCGTGTCAATCATCGATTTCGCCATTGCCGCTTGGATGGGCAAGCGGCTGATGGGCGGTTCGTATATGGAATACGTCCACCACCTGGGCCCGGCTTCTGGCGCATCCGCATTCGCCGGCATCGCGGCTTTCGTCATCTTACAGACGGTTTCCACCGCTCACTGGCTGGCTCCGTTCCTGCTGGCTACCATCTCCATGATCGTGTTGTACTGCGCGTTGTCGTGGGCGTTCGATCCGGTGTTTCGTCACTACAGCCTGGCGCTGCTGCGCCGCCTTGGCCCCACTCGCGGTCTGGCCACGAGGTTGGGTGCATGAGTGAGCAGCAGGGGACAGCGAAAGCCTTGCACGTCACCTATCTTTCGCGCGTGCGACTGAACCCGTATGTGCGCCTGTTGTCTGATGGCGTCGCCCAGGCGGATCCGGCGATTCATACGGAAATCGATCCAACCCTATCGTGGTCAGCCGCCGCCTTGCGGCTGCCGCACATCCTGCATATCCACTGGGTCGAATTGCAGTACAGCTACGGCATACCGCCCCGCCGCCGGGCCGAATGGAACCTGCGAATCCTGCTCGGCAAACTACGCTGGCTGCATCGCCGCGGCGTGAAAATCGTTTACACGGTGCACAACCTCAGCCAGCACGACGGCGTCTATCCCAACCTGAACGACAGGGCCAACGAGTGGCTGTTCAATTTCGCCGATGCCATCCATACCCATGATCAGGCGACAGCGGAAGAAGTAGCCGCGGCCTTTGGCCGGAAACGGGACATTGTCGTCATTCCCCACGGCAATTATGTTCACGCCTATCCGAACCAGGTGGGGCGAACCGAGGCGCGTGGGCGATTGGGGATCAGCCCGGAACGATTCGTCTATCTTTGCCTGGGCCAGGTACGCCCGTATAAAGGGCTCGACCGCCTGATCGAGACATTCATCTCGCAAGAAGCTGATAGCGACCTGCTGATCGCCGGGCGCATCGACCTGCCCGACTACCAGCAGCGGATCGAGAGCCTCACCATCGCACACCCCAATATCCATCTCTACCCCGACTATATCGCGGACGAGGATCTGCAGCTCTTTTTCAATGCCGCCGACGCTTGCGTGCTGCCCTATCGCCGGGTCACCACATCGGGAGCGGCGCTGCTGGCCTTCTCCTTTGGCAAGCCGATCGTCGCCCCGGCCCTCGGCCCGTTCCCCGACCTGGTGTGCCACGAGCGCGGCGTGCTTTATCATCCCGAAAACGGCGACCTGGGCGAGGCGTTGCTTCAGGTCAGACGCCTGAACCCGCAGACAGCTCGCAGCGCCGTGCTGGCCTATGCCGCCGATCTCAATTGGGCTGCCATCGGCGCTCGCCATGCCGGGCTTTATCGCAGCCTCGTCCCCTGATCATCGCATGATCTCTGGCTACGATATTGTCTGTTTCTCGCCCAACCGGTGGGATTCATTATGGCGCAACCGCCACCAAATCATGTCCCGGCTCGCCCGCCACAACCGCGTGCTCTTCGTGGAACCGGCTGGCTATCTGCGTGACCGCTCGAACAGCGTACAGCAAGAAACAGCGAAAGCGCCCAATCTCATTTCCCCGCTGAACAACCTCTGGGTTTACCGCCCGCCCGATTACGCCCCGATCTCTGGCCGCCGCCCCCTCAGCGAAATCACATTCGCCATGCGCCGCTCGCACCTGCGCCGAACCATGCAAAGGCTGGGGATGAACGAGCCGCTCGTATGGATATTTCAATACAACCTGGGCGAGATGATCGGGCGACTTGGTGAACGGCTGGTCATCTATCACGCCGTCGATGAATACACGGCCTACATCCTCGGCGACGATCAGGCGGCGGCAGAAAAACGGCGGAGAGCGCGCGAGATGGAGGAAAGCGTGATCGCCCGATCTGATCTCGTCTTTGTCACGTCGCCCGCCCTGTTCGAGACCAAACGGACGCTGCACGAACACGTCGTCCTGGTCCCAAACGGCGTCGACTACGAGCACTTCGCCCGCCCCTCCGCCAATCCTCTCCCCGCCGACATCGCCAATCTGCCGCGTCCTTTGATCGGATACGCTGGCGTCATCAATGAAAAGCTGGACTATGAATTGCTCCTGGCAACCGCCAGCGCCCGCTCCGAATGGCAATTCGTCCTGGTGGGCCCCAATGTCTTGCGAACCATTCCTCCGGCCTTCATAGCGTTGCAGGCCTTGCCGAATGTCCATTTCGTGGGCAACAAATCCATCGCCGAATTGCCCGCGTACATTCAATCTTGCGATGTCTGTCTCATTCCTTATGTGCAAAACGAGTGGACGCGCAACATCAGCCCGCTCAAGCTCTACGAATACCTGGCCGCCGGGACGCCAATTGTGGTCAAAGGCGTGCCTGCCGCCCAAGAGTTCGCCAATCTGATCTGGATTACCGACGATGCGCCTGCATTTGTTGCGTCAATTCAGGAAGCGCTGGCCGCACCGCCCGATCTGCGGAAGCGGCAACAGGCAGCAGCCCGCCAGCACACCTGGGATCAGCGCATCGAGGCCCTCTCGGACGCTATCGTCCGCAGGCTGGCCGACCTGGGACGCGTTCGCCCATAACGCCGCTGAAGGTCGAAAAGACTTGACGCCTTCGTCGGCTTCGTACATGATCTCAAATTATGTCCTCTGACTTCAGTTCCTATTTCCGCATCATCGCCCGGCGCTGGTGGCTGCTCTTGCTGCTGCCCCTGGTGACGGCGGGTGTGATCCTGGCGCTCTCGCGTACGACCACATCGGAGTATCTCGCCTCCGAGCGCTTGCAGATCATCGTCGTCGACCCGCAGGAAGTGACCCTGTTTTCGCCCACGCGCCTGGCCGCCAGCAACGAAGAGATACAGGCTGTCCATGACGAGTTTTACGATGTGTTGCGGCTGCGCTCGGTGGCCTGGCGCACCATCGCCGACCTCGGCCTGAACCTGTCCGCCGATGAACTGATCGAGCGTATCGACAGCCAGCACCTGTTCGATTTCATCACGGTCACGGCCCGAATGCCCACGCCGCAACTGGCGCAACAGGTGGCCGCCACCCATGCCGCCAATGCGATCAACACGTACCGCAATATCAGGGCGACGCCCGCCCAGATTTCGCTGGATTTCATCGAATCCCAATTGGGTGATCAGACTGCCAGACTCGCCAGCGCCAAAGAGGCGTTGCAGAATTTTCAGTTGGAAAACGAGGTCAGTGACCTCAATCGTGAGGCGTTGGCCTATCAGGATTTGATGCGCAGCCTGCGCAGTGATCGTGACGCCGCCATGGTCGAAGCCGAACGCAATGACCGCCTGGCCGAGGAGTACGAGAAACTGGCGGATGCGTCCCTGAGCCGCGCCGAGGCGTTGCAGGCCAGCCTTCAGGTCACTGAAACCGTACCCGCCGGAGAAGCGGAAAGTGTGGTCGTTGTCGAAACGCCAACACCCAATCCCTTCGCCGAAAGCGAGCTCGCCAATCTGATCACCCTCGAGCAGGCGCAACGGCGCACAGCAGCCGACTACAGCGCCGCCGCCGCTGGGTTTCGGGCGGCAGTCGCCGAGTTGAACAGGCAATTGAGCAGGCAGCAACAGCAGTTGGTTTACTTGCTCGGCCTGCAAGAACGCTACACGGAACTGGTGACAGAGGTCGCTCAGGCGCAGGCTGACTATGATTTCCTGGCTGGCAAAGCCAGCGAAGCCGAGTTGAAATTGAGCCAGGGCAAGAATATCGGCTACTTGCAGGTCATCGAATCCGCCCAATTGCCCGAAGGCGCCCTGCCCAAACGCACATTGCAGATTTTACTGGTGGGAATCGTCATCAGCTTGCTGGTGGCGATCATCCTGGCTTTTGTATTGGAAGTGCTGGAATCGAGCGTAAGCGGGCGCTCGACCTCGCAGCCTGCGCCAGCCCGCAGGCCATGACCCGGAAAATCCTTTTCGTCGATTTTGCGCCTCTTCCCGGCGGTTCTGTCCAAAGCCTGTTCTTGTTGGTCAAACACCTGCCGCTCGACAAGTATCAGCCCGTGCTTTTGCTCTCGCCCACGGTGGCGGCGCTGCCAGAGGCGCAAGCGTTGAGTATGCCGATCATTGCTCTCGACGCGGGCCAGGGCCGGCCTCATCCCGGCGGGCGGGTAAGCGGGCAGGTAAGGGCCAGTGATGCAGCCGCGGCAATCCGACAAAGCCGGTATCGCGGCGCTCTCTGGAGAACGGGTTCGATCGCACGAAGGCTGTGGGGTCGCACCCGGCCTGTCTCCGCCAAGACTGCCCGCATCATTCGTACACAACAGATCGACCTGGTGCACTTGAATGATTCGCTGCCGCTGGCCGAGCCTGGGATCGTGGCTGCCTGGCGGGCGCGGCGCCCTAGCATTGTGGTTTCCCGCTCTTTCGCCCCACTCGATGCCGTCCATCGCCGCCTGAGCCGCATTCCGGCAGCCGGCGTCTTCACCTCGGAATCTTTGAGGGGGGATGTGGAACGTCAGGGCGCTCATTTCCGCCGCCCTCGCATCGTGCCCAATGCCGTCGATCTAAAGCCGTATGAGGAGATGCCGGATCGGGACGGTGTGCGCGCTGAGCTTGGTTTGCCGCAGGATTCCCGCATCGTGGCGGTGGCGGGGCGGATCATGCGGCGCAAGGGTCTGGATGTTTTTATCAAGGCGATGGCTCAGGTTTGCCGCAGCCATGCGAATGCCTATGGCCTGATTATCGGCGAAGTCGATCAGGCGGAAGAGGGGCTGGACGAGGAACTGATGCAGCTCGCCGAAGAAACCGGCGTGGGCGAGCGGATCAGGCTCACCGGCTATCGGCAGGACATCCCCCGCCTGCTGCTGACATCCGACCTGTTGTGCTTTGTCCCCAGCGAGCCGGAACCCTTTGGCCGCACCGTGATCGAAGCCATGGCGGCGGGTTTGCCGGTTGTGGCGGCGAACAGCGGCGCCCTGCCCGATATCGTCGCGGATGGCGAGACCGGTCTGGTGGTGAGGCCGGGCGATGCCGAAACTCAGGCTGAAGCGATCGGACGATTGCTCGCGAATCTGGAAACGGCAGCCAGCATGGGTCAGGCCGGTCGTGTGGTCGCTCAAACGCGCTACAGCGTCGCAACACAGGTAAAGCAAATGGTCGATCTCTATGATGAGATTCTGACCCGATGATGCTTTGGCGATGAAACCTCTGCACACTGCACAAGATCATCCACAGATTTCTCAGATTTTAGTGATTGGGAAAACGCATCTGCGCCAATCTGCGAAATCTGCGGTCGGTTTTGTCCGTTCTGGCCCGCCCATGTCAGGCCGATAAGAGGCTGTTGATGCGCGTGCTGCTGTTCGGCCCCTACCCTGCCTCCGGCCAGCCTGTCACGGGCGGCGTGATGGCCGTGGTGCAGGCGTTGGCCCATGGACTGGCGCGACACCCCGATTTGGAGGTGGCCGTCGCTGCCGCGCATGTTGATGCCGTCGAGAGCGAGGAAACCGATGCCGGGGTGCGGATTTTCCGGCTGACGGTGCCGCGTTATCCACGGACGCGCTTCCACAAACGCCTACGGCGGAGTCTCTTGGAAATCGCCGACCGTTATCAACCCGACCTGATCCATGCCCACGGCAGCGGTTATTATGCCGCGGCTGCGCTCGACAGCGGCCGGCCACAAGTGATCACTTTACACGGCGTGGTGCGAGCGGAAGCCCAAAATAGCGGCGCCCGGAACCTGAAGGAATGGCTGGCCTGGCAATACGATGCGCAGTTCGAGCGCAGCGTTCTTCTTCGCGCCGGTCATGTCATTGCCATCAGCCCGTACGTGCGAAATGCGTTCGGCGCCTATGATCATATCCACTGGCATGATATCAACAACCCGGTGGACGATGTCTGGTTTACAACCGAACGCCATCCTGAACCCGGTCGGCTGCTGTCTCCATCCCGCGTGATCCCGCGCAAGGGCACGGATGTGCTGATCGAAGCCTTCGCCGCTATCGCCGCCGATCATCCTGAGGCGGAATTGCGCCTGGCAGGGGAAACCGAATCGATGCCTGACTTTGTGCGGGGCTGCCGCCGACAAGTCGCCAGCGCCGGGCTGGATACACGCGTGCATTTCCTCGGCAATCTCGGCCGCAGCCAGTTGCAGGATGAGCTGGCGCGTTGCCAGGTCGTCGTCCTGCCCGCCCGCCAGGAGACCGCGCCGATGGCCGTGGCCGAAGCGCTGGCCGCGGGTTGCCCGGTGATTGCCACGAGGGTAGGCGGGATGCCGGATATGATCACGAGCGAAAAGACCGGCATGCTCGTCCCGCCCGGTGACGCTAATGCCCTGGCCGCTTCCTTGCGCCAAATCCTGTCTGACCCCGGTCAATCTAATGCAATGGGCGAGCGGGCGAGGGAGTCCGCCGATCGCTATCGATTGGACAGTGTCGTGGATCGAACCCTGGAAGTGTATGATCAGGTTTTGGCGGAAACCCGAACCACCGTCTAAACGCATTCACACCCGTATCCTTCCATGCCTCTGCGTCTTGCCATTCTCGGTCATTTCCCGGTAGACGGCCCGCCCCAGGGCGGGGTGCAGAGCGTGATCGCCAATCTGCGAGACGAGTTCGCCGGGCGTGGCGATATCGACCTGCACCTGATCCAACACCGTCGAAATATCCCTGACGGCGTGGTGGTGCGAGATGGCTATACGATGCACAACATCGCCGCCCGCGATGCAAAACTGATCCCGAATATGGCGCGTACCCGCGCCCTGCTGCAGCCGTTGCTCGCCCAACTCCGGCCCGATGCGCTCAGTTCCCACCAGCCGGAATACGCCCTGGCGGCCTTTGCCAGCGGCATCCCCACCGTGCACACCATTCATGGTTTCCCCGCCCACGAGTTTTGGACGCGCCGAGGTCTGTCGGTGCGGGCTGCGACACTGTGGGAGGCCTGGGCCGAGCGCAAGGTATTGCGCCAGGCGCGCTATCTGATCGCCATTTCCGACCTCGTCGTTCGCCTGTACCAGGGCCGCACCAAAGCTCGGTTTTCCCGCATCGACAACCCGGTCAGCCCGCTGTTTTTCGAGCCTTCGCCAACGCCGCAATCGGATCGTCTCTTGTTCGTAGGGAATCTGACGACGCGAAAAGGCGTTGAGGTTGCGTTGGAGGCAGTGAGGCAACTGCGACCCGATTACCCTGAACTGAAGCTGGACATCTACGGTCGGGCGGCGGACCCGCACTATGCACAGCAGATGCGGGCGCAGGCAGCGCAACTGGGCGGGAGTGTGATATTCCACGGTACGGCCACGCAGGTCGAGATCAAGCAGGCATTGGGGCGCAGCCAGGCGCTGGTGCTGACCTCGCACGAGGAACACGCTCCGGTGATCGTGGCGGAGGCGATGGCATCGGGCCGGCCGGTGGTAGCCACCGAGGTGGGAGCGTTGGCGGGGATGGTGGAGCATGGACGCACAGGCTTTTTGGCAGCGCGTGGCGACGCGACCGACATCGCTGCGCATCTGGCCGCGCTCCTCTCAGATCCCGGTCTCGCCGCGCAGATGGGCATGGAGGCCGCCCGCCGCGCCCAGGAGCGCTATCATCCGCGGGCGGTGGGGGAGGGGTATTTGCGGACGATTGAAGAGGCGATGAATCACTCCTAGATTTGTATCTGCATCCCACAAAATATCAGAGGCGCTGGTCCTGTCGGCATTGATGAGACCTGGATTTATGACCAAGATCATTGTCAAATCATTTGGAGTATGCTATTGTTCCGTGCTATACAGTAGCTTAATTCGTTAAGCTAAGTTGTTTGGAAGTTATTTGGTCTCTATTGCTAGGAGTAATTCGACAGACGACACGATTTCCGAATCTAATAAAACACAAGCATTGTAGGGGAACGATTGGGGATTGACTGGCTGATCAATCATCGTCGTATCTCGCCCCCCTCATGCATTGGTACGTTCCTTGCACGCCTACGTCATTGCTTCATTCATCTATGTGGTGTTGGATGCTTGAAGGAGATTGTAACGGTGGAAGGATTTAAGAAACTACCTTTGCGTCGAGATGAGCCTATGGCACGACACGCTACGGAATCTTTTTCACGTCAGCAAAATCACTGTTAAGCATTTTGTTGGGTCGAAAAGGAATCTGATCAACCAACACAAACCAGATAAAGAACTGCTCAAGTTGTCAGATTGCATTGTCAGTCTTGAAAGACGACATGATCTGATTCTAACTGACCTGCTGACCTTGATGGTCAGCTTGAGTCGGTAAGGATATCCGATCGGAGACTGAGCTTCTGAACTCTCTTGTTAGTCACAAGCAGCGGAACATCCGTTTGAGCATGTGCTCCGGTGACTGTGAATAGAAGAAGTATGTTCTCTTCCCGTATCTGTTCACCTTATCAGCTGGTGAGGGGGTGTGTTGCATGAGAGAAGTGAGTCGGGTAGACTGCCCGAGCGATGACAGAGGAAGCACTCCGCCAGTTAAGCAAGGAAGAATTAATCAGTCTGTT
>JAGFJG010000092.1 GCA_024102915.1 Caldilineales bacterium | reverse complement strand
GATCTGTTCTCCTGCCAGATGATTGGCAAGAAATAACATAACCATGAAATATCCTGCTTTCAACCCCCGAAAGGGGTACGACTTAAATGAATCTCCGTTGGGGGTCGACTCCTCTGATGTTTACAGTCCCCCTGAAACCCCCCGTAAGGTCTCGCTTCTAAACGCAACATCGTGTTATACACACAGACCTTTCGAGGGGGTTTGGGGGAATGTAATGTCCCCCAAGCGGGGGAGCGGGGGTGTCCCCCGCAAGATTGTTTGGAAGCTACGTCATTCAGTTTCATGCCTTGATTTTCTTAAGCGCACGCAATATGGCTTGCGTTTGAAAATGGGAGAATTGTTTGTGCATCGTCGATTTTCGTCCTATCGTCCTTTCGTTCGTCGCCATGCGGCGCATTGAGGGAGAAACTATACGTTGCGTCAGCCAAAAAGAAACCCCAGGGATAGTCCTATCGCCTGGGGGTAAAGCAATGAGCCGCCAGGGACTCGAACCCTAAACCCACGGATTAAAAGTCCGTTGCTCTGCCAGTTGAGCTAGCGGCCCATGCCGAGCCATTATAGTCGGGCGTTCTCCGCGCTGTCAATGTCGGATTACTTTTGTGCAAGCAGTCATATGGATATGTCCATCTTTCAGGGAGGGGCGATTTCAGCTTTTCGGGAACCGCAGATTTCGCAGATGACGCAGATTGAAAACGGTTAAATCTACGTAAAACCATGTGATCTGTGGTTGCATCTCTTCGGGCGGAGCAGTTAGTGATTTGGATGGATCGTCGATTGACGCCACAAATGATGCCTGATATGATGTATTATACAACATCAATCAAGTTCTTGAGGTGTGAAATGGCGCGTTATGCTTTGAACTTACCCCACCAACTAAAGCAGGAAGCGGAAGCCTGGGCGCAAAAGCAGGGCGTCTCGCTCAATCAATTTATTCTTTGGGCTACCGCCGAGAAGGTCGGGGCGTTGGGTCAGCAACTCGATGACCCCGAATTCCCTCAAATCACCTATCGACGCGGGGCAAGCGGCATCCCTTCACCAGTTATTCGGGGAACGGGTGTGCGCGTGCAGGCAGTGGCAATCGCCCATGAACGCTGGGGCATGTCGGTGATGGAAATCGCCGAAGAGTATGGGCTTGTGCAGCGACAGATCGAAGAGGCATTGGCCTTTGTTGCCGATCATCGCGCCGAAATCGAGGCAAATATAGCTGTGGAAGAGCAAATCACTGACGAGGCGCGGCTGTCCGGGGGAGCGCGTGACTAAACCCCGCCTGCATCTTGACGCAGATGTCTCGTTTCGGTCGCTGCAAAGGGTGCTGGCGGAGCGTGGGCACGATGTCACGCGTACGCCTTGTGAATGGATGCCGTTTGATGCCAGTGACGAACATCAACTTCTACAGGCCACCGCACGGGGGCGCTGCATTCTGACCTTCAACATCGGCGATTTCATACGGCTGGCGCAGACTTACCCCGCGCATGGCGGCATCATCCTGGCCCAACAAAGCGACTGGACATTGTCCGGCCTGATCGCCGCCGCCGATGCCATGCTCTCCCACACAACCGCTGCAGACTGGCCCGGACAGGTGCGCTGGCTCAATGAGAGAGGCCGTTCATAGGCTGTAGGCAGGAATCCGCCAAGTCCACCAACTCAATAACGTAAATTTGTCCCGATTCCCGCGACATGGATCGCTGCATTGGCGCAAAACCAGTAAACCCACGGATTAAAAGTCCGTTGCTCTGCCAGTTGAACTAGCGGCCCATGCCGGGCTATTATAGTCGGGCGCTCTTCGCGCTGGCAATGTTCATCACTTTTTTGCGAATCGTTGCTCGATTGCTGCGCGCTGCCGTGGCACACTTATCCAAACGCCTGGCGCTGTCAACCTTACCGAGCACAAACGCCGCACGGTCTGCCAACTGCTCGATTTGCGTCCGCAGGTCTCGGAGCTGGCCACGGTAATGGTGATTTTCATCGTAGAGATTCATCGCCAGCCGTTGAAAATCGTCGGAGTGACGCCCGGCCAGCGATTGAAACGCCTGCAAGATCTCGGGGGACCATGTCGGAGCGGGCGCTGGTGGGATAGTGGCGACGTTCGGATCGGGATTCATGGGTTTTACGCTCCTGCGTCCTCGCCTTGTGATTAATGGCTGCTTGCAGCCATCGGAACCTTGCCCGGTTGAAAAACTGAGAATCCCTGACAATGCCCTCATTATGTCTGCACTTTGCTGTCGTTAAGTTGTCTCTTGCAATTGACTGCTAAATCATCCTTTCCTTAATCCAAGATATTATCTCAGTGTTTACTTTGATGCATTCTCTCGAATTTGTGTTGAAAGCTCTTCTATTATCTTTTGGGACATCTTTGCAGATTCGAACTCGCTGTAGCATGTCGTTTTGTAGTCGAAAGGTCTGAATCGCTGAAGTATGGTAAAACGTATGAGAGTCGTGGACGTGCTTCGGTACCCAATCTAGTGTACCTCCCCCAACAAAGTTCATCACTTCACCTTCGATTTGCATTATGGGTCGTACTCTGCCATCTACCAAAGTAGATTGTACTATATATTCACTTGAGTAAGATTCAGCCATAATCTCAAGGTATTTTCGATAGATTGGTTGGGCTACAACGGTACATCGACGATCATAGTTGTAACCCATTATAGGATTAGCTATTCTTTTTTCTCCCGGTAATAGAGGATTTGAAATATCAAGGAGGCCATTTTCTCGTAGGCAGATTGATTTAGGATAGGGTAAGCCTGCTCTACGCGATACGAGAAAGTCAGCGGAGAGATTGGTTAAGACCAGATTGTTTACAGTGAGAGTAAAGCACGTTGGCGACAGGGCAAATGCGGGTGTATTTACTCCAGTCAAGTAGAGCCGCGATTTGGAGTTTGTTGTTCTATATATCATGAGCACCCGGTCAGTTGTGCCGATCCGATCACTGATATGAAAATTGGGGGTGATATTCCAGTAATTCTTGTCAAGCAAATGATGAAAACCAAGCCATAAACCAACTCGCAATTTGTCAAACCAGTTCAATAATGAATCAAGCTCTTGTCCTGAAACTATATCTAGTTCTAGTAGCTTCTCTAGGACACGTCTTGCCTGCCCTTCGAGATGAGCATACGCAGCGTTGCAGTTACTACAAGCAGGAAAACGAAATTGATCGAAGGCAATCTGCATAAAGGGTTCATCTTGATTGATAAATGGACCCAACTGCATCGGACGCTTAGGATTACCAGTAACCTCTATTAGCCAACGCGGCACCACATGCTCGTTATTCTTCCCTTTTGGTACTCCGCCACAAAATACACAGAAACGCTGATGATTTTTATTCCGCATTGATTTCATTCGCCGACTAGTTAAAACTCTAAACGATAAAGTTATCGGATTAACAATGTTTTATGTATTAACAATATATGCCGTGCTGTATACGAAAATCGTTAGCTCGCAGTTGTTAGTAGTGAATAATTCTATATTATAGTTGCAAACATTCATCGACTTAATTCTGTCCTGAATCCAACATAGATACTGTAGAGCAAAGCTAAAACGTTTGCGGCTATCAGGCCATATAAAATCCATTTTTGTAAGGGCGGTTCAGGTGGGAACACAAAATACGCCATAAAAGATAGGATAGCTCCCAGAATCATGACCCCGTAATGAGCGCCTGCCACTGGTACCGCCCACATGCCATAATACCTCAGCACACCTTTTCCATGCGTTTCCCAATCCATCACAAATGAATAATCGCGTCGATTATCTTCCCGTTTTAGAACCTCTCGAATTCTTGGAATAGTATGCTTCTGCAGATGATTACTTATATTTTGAACGGCTAATGTGGATCTAACTTGGCTCCAAGCCAATCCATACAGAAGAAAGGGAAAGATTAGAAACAATCCCTGAAGATTATTTTCAATTGTAAAGCCTGCTCCGGCTGCCAGAATACCAAGAGCAACGTAAGACGTAGACACCGACTGCCGAGCGACTTCCTGAATCGAGATGATCTCAGTCTTAATCGCTCGATATTCTTCTAGTAAAGCCAACAACTCTGGATTAGTATCTCTCGAATCTGACGGATGTTTAGCAGACTTTTTCTGCTTCTTTTCTCCACCGAATCGATAGCGGGCTTTTGACGGATTGATTATGAAAACCCCCCTTTCGGCATTGATGTCAAGTCCTGCATTGGATCATATATTCACTGCAATAAAGCCATTTATTGTGAAATTGCGTTTACTGGTGCATATTGTGAAAGGCATATACATTCAGTGACAATGGGGCAACCACATTATGATCTTGGATCACCTATTCGTCAAAAGCTGCTTTGCCTGTGACTAATGTCAAGGATTCCTGAAGAGCACTAACGAACCGATTGTTACCTGGATTCTAGTGCCCGTTGCGGCTCGCCCAAGTACTCCGCCCCGCCCTCGGTCACCAGCATGTTCTCCTCGATGCCGATGTAGCCATAGCCGGGAACCATCAGGCCCGGCTCCACGGCATAGACCTGTCCCGCTTCCAACGGCACCAAGGGCGTCTGGCCATAATTTCGGTAAGCAATCACAGAACCCCGCCCACAAGGCGGGGTTCTTGCTATCATTGGCCTGTCGACGCTATCGGTAACAGGTCGGCGCAGGGCCCAAGTGAGTCTCGTTACTTGCCGGTGTTGACGTACTGGATACAGTCGCCCTGGTTCTTGAAAGTGCTGCCATCGGCCCTGGTCAGCAACTGCCAGCCGCCACTCTTGCAGTCATTCTTGCCGGTCGGTTCGGTTGGGTTCTCAAAATTAACAGTGGCTACCGATCCATCGGTCAATTCGATGCGCAAACCATCTACTTGTCCCGTGAACCCTGCTGCCCAGGCACTCCCAGTTTGTACGGAGAAAAACAGAATCTCATGTCCTGCATACGGGTCGCCTGAAAGCGCGTTGCCGCTAACAAAAGTCTGCCAATCTGGATCCGTATAAGACCCGAAATTTGCGCCCGGTGCACCCGCAGTTGACTCAAAGAAACGAAGTTGATTGTCCGGTCCGCCGGTCGACCACTCATTCCAAGTATTTGCCGGGTCATTCAGGTTAATGGAAAAGTACGGTTCACTGCCGATGCGATCCCCATACCAAGTCGGAGTAGAGACATCACTCGCATAAGGCTTGGTGTAAATGGTGAGATACCAGTCTCGTGGGTTGATCGTATGTGTCGTCCCTATCTTCGTCCAATAGCTCATGCTGGCGACTTCGCCCAGATTCACTGCATGACCAAATAGCCCTTCCGGAGTGAAATACATGTCAGTCTTGGCAACGCTATTTGAGGCAAAGCTGCCGCTGGCGTACCCAGGGGCGCCATCAAAGGAAACCCCGGTCACGTTGTTAGAGTCAAAGACCGGTGAGGTTGGAGTAATAATGATGCTCGTCATCGACGCGGCGCTGGCAATCGTGAGGCCAATAAGTAGTACCAGAAGACTGACCGCAACCGTCATCATGATTTTTCTTTTCGATAAAGTAGCCATAGTTTTCTCCTTACTGAGTTAGTCTTGTGTGCTCAACGCATATCAATTTGCGACAACTTTAGCGGCAACATTTGTTCAATTGAACCACCTCCTTGAAAAACATTGGATCTTTACTGATTCTGAGCACAACCGTAAGCAGTTATTATAGTTTGCGAAGTGTAGTAATCCTGTGACCATGCATGCAAACCCGTTAGGAATTTTAAGAGTTCCTGAATTTTTCTCTCACTGACTATTATTTCCGCTCAAACACTTCTCAAGGTTACGTTTCGCCAGATCACGAACCTCAACAATCAAGTAGTCAGAATTTCCCTTCTGGATATGACCCCCCACTTAATGCACGCGCGGTCAGTCGGCCCACGTTCGTCCCGAAGACCAAACACGAACAACCGCTACTTCATCACAATCTCCCGCTGCGGCGCGCCCAAATACTCCGCCCCGCCCTCGGTCACCAGCACATTCTCCTCGATGCCGATGTAGCCATAGCCGGGAACCCTCAGGCCCGGCTCCACCGCGTAGACCTGCCCCGCTTCCAACAGCATGAAAGGCGTCTGGCCGTAGCGCTCCCAGGCCGGGGCCAGGGACGCGCCGCCATCATGGGCGTTGCGGCCCAACTGGTGACCGGTAGCGTAGAGGTATTCGGGATAGCCCGCATCGACAATCGCTCTGCGGGCGGCGGCATCCACCTCCACGCCGGGGACGCCGGGACGCATGGCCGCCACTGCCGCATCCATCGCCGCCATCACGGCAGCAAATCCGGCCTGCACCGGGGGCGGCGCGCTCTGCTCGCCCTCGGCCAGCATATAGATCACGCGCTGCAAATCCGCACAATACTCGTCCCGGCGCACGCCGAAATCGAAGTGCACGATCTGGCCGGGCTCCACCGGGCGGTCGGTGGGGGCCACGTGGCCGACGGATGAATCCGGCCCGGCGTTGACGATGGGACAATCCCCCGCATCCCAGGCGGTTTGCAGGCCCCTGGCCGCTACCTCGGCCTGCATGAAGGCGGCGATGTCGCGCTCGCTCTGGCCAGGCGCGAGGTACTGAAACGTCTTTGCGAAGATGTCGAGCGTGGCGGCGACGGCGGCACGGATACGCTCGATCTCGGCGGTGGTCTTGCGCCCGCGCAGGGCGGCGATGATAGGCGCGGCGGATACGAATCGATTCGTGAAGTTCGATGACCGCAGGTAATTGCGCAGAAGCAGGTATTGGCCGTAGCCCAATCCATCCGCGTACACATCGTCTAACGAATAGTTCAGGGCGATCTGGCGGGGATTGAGCCGAGTGAGCGTTTGCACCAGATGCGGAGCGATGGATTGATCATAGGCGATGACTTCATCATAAGCCCCCAGCGCTCTCGCCGTGTCCACATCGTACCGCCCGACGATGGCGATGCGCTCGCCGCTGAGCGAGAGAATCAGCGCGCTCTGCCAGGTGAGGTCGGCTGGCCCATAGATGAGCGGCAGCACCGGGTCGGCGATGGCGCTGGTCTCGCGCACAAAGGTCAGCCACAAATCGATGTCCAGTTCCTGCAAAATGCGGGTGGCCTGTTCGACTTTGCTCAGGATGAGATCGTTCATGTGGGAATGTCCTCCATTTGAGAGGGAGGGAAGCCCAAGGATTTCAGGCAATCCAGGGTTTGGGTCAGCACTGTCTGGGCGGTGAGGCCGTCGGTGTGGATGAGGCAGTCGGCGTGGGCGCGGGCATGCGCCAGGCGCTTCCGTTCCACATCGAGATAAGCGTCGTGCAAATTCAGGTGGGGATAGCGGGTCCGGGCGGTCTCGCCACTGGCGTCGAGATAGATGAGGACGTCCGGCGGCAGGCGGCGACGCCACAGGTCGGGCACGCCCGAATGCTCTTGCGAAACCTGCCGCGCATCATAGCCCAAAGCCTGCAAGGCTCGCGCCAGGGTCGTTTTTCCGCTCCCGCAAACCCCGACGATTTTGATCAGAGCCATGAAAGGAGTAGGTATGTGCTGAAATGCATCTTAAGCAAAACCTGCTGCTCGGACCCTTGTGTCCGGGGGATACCCCCGGAACCCCCATTCAGGGGGCACGCGGTCTGAAATACCGTCCGTCCCCCTGAAACCCCCCGTAAGGTCTCGCTTGTAGACGGAAAATTGTATTTTTCTCATAGACCTTTCGAGGGGGCTTGGGGGAATGTAATGTCCCCCAAGCGGGGGAGCGGGGGTGTCCCCCGCAAGATCGTCTTGAAGCTACGTATTTCAGTTTCATACCGTTATCTACATATCTCCCGTGTAACTTAACGAGAGAAAAATAGAACACGGATTGTCTGCAATATCCCCAATCAAGAGTAATATCAGGTTGGTATCCGCGAGAATCCTTTTAATCCGCGTCATCCGCGTTCTATTCTTGATAGTCCAGATAATTACGCTCCTGAGTCGGTCAGTGCCCCCACGAATTATAGACGAGCGGTTGGATGGGAAGGCTCATGTTCATACGGCGGACGTTGTCCGTTTCGAGACCTTCCACCCGCACGGCGACGACCGACAGGTCATCGCGAGGGCGGCCCTGTTCGTGCATCAGGGCGTGGGCTAACAGCGTGTCCGCATAAGCTTTGGCGCTCAGGGTCAGGGGGAATCCGTCCACCAGTTCCAGCAAATCGGCCGGTTGGCCCTGGCGACTGCCCGCCGTGAGCACCCCATCGCTCATGGCAATGACAACGGTTCCGGGGCGCAGCGGCAGTTCGGTGATTTGGGGGCGGGTGCGGGCATAGATGCCGATGGCGGCGGATTCCGCATCCAGCGATTGCCAGACCGAATCCTGATAGACCAGCACCGGAGGCCGGGCGTTACGCGAGATCACCAGCGTGCCGGTTTCCAGATCGACGGAGAGGATGATCAACTCGGCGCTGACCTTGCCCCCGCGCTGCGTACGCAGATAATCGTGGGCTGCACGAGCCGCCGCGCCGTCACGAACGCCTTCGCCCAACAGCGAGATGGCTTTGCGGGCGACGATATTGCTGATGTTCTTGGCCGATTTGCCGCTGCGCTGCCCATCGACCAGGACCACCGATACGCCGCCATGAGGTCGTTCGACCACCTCGACCGTATCCCCCGATTCGCTCACCGCATACTTCTCGATCTTGGCGACGGCGACCTGAACTTCCATGGATTAAGGCACGATCACCTGTACCGAAATGTTGCGCCAGAATGCCGAATCTTTCTGCGAGACCGCCCGCATCGTCACCGAGCCTTGCGCTCCGGATTGGGCGTCGCCAGGCAGGGCAAAGCGCACAGCCGCGCTGATCGTATTCCCAGGCGCCACCTGGCCGCTGCTGGTAGAATCGGAACTGCAGGAACCTGTGTTATTACAGACAACCACCGTCCAGCCCGGCGGCAATTGCATATCCCGGAGGCTGAGCGAAAGCTCGTCGGGTTGCGTGCCCTTGTTCATCAATTGGAAAGTGACATCGGGATTATTTCCCGAATAGCTGCCGGGCGATATGCTCCAATCGACATAGTAGGGCGTTGCCGTTGCCGTGGGGTTCGGTGTGCGGGTCGGCGTGATAGTCGGGGATGGCGTGAAGGTGGGTAGCGGCGTCCAGGTGGGGGTGGCCGTCGGAACAACGGTCGGCGTGGCCGTCGGCCAGAGCGTGGCTGTGACGGTCCTCGTGGGAGTCGCCGTGGGTGTGCCAGGGGTCACGGTGATTGTCAGCGTCTTCTTGGTAGTCGTGCCTCTCAGATCGACAACGGTCAGCGTGTATGTCGTCGTCTTGGTAGGGCATTGTTCGCTGCTGCCGGTTCCGGCCACGCCCTTATTTTCGAAGTAGACTTCCTGGGCGTTTTCCACTTTCCAGGCCAGAACCGTGCACGTGCCTTCGACAATCGTCGTCTTGGAAGCGCTGAATGTGATCTGAACAGTGGACGGCGTGGGCGTGAACACCGAGGTGGGGAATGGCGTGAAGGTAGCGACAGGCGTGAGTGTGGGTGGTGGGCGCGGCGTGGGCGTGGGCGGGAATTCAGGCGTGGTCAGGCCTTCGGGTGTGGCGACCACGGAGGCTTCCGGGAATGGGGTGGGAAGCTCGTCATCTTGCGGCGGGATAATGACCACGGGCGGGATATCCGGCGTCAACGAAGATTCCGGCGAAGGCGGGATAATGATGATCGCCCCCGGATCGATGGGAGTAGGCGTCGGTGTGGGCGTGGGCGAGCCGACGATCACGACGACCGCCGGTGTGGTGGTCAATTGCGGCAGGGCGGTTGCGACCAGCGACCGTAAGCTGAAATATCCTGCCACCGCTCCCATGCAGAGGAACACACCCACCAGCATTCCACCCAGGATGATAGCCAGGGAGGGGTCTTTGCGCGGGGTTGGCGGCGTCCATGGATTAGGCATGTAGGCCGGGACAGTCATATACGCCGGTTCGGGCGCTTGCGTTGGCGCGGGCGGCGGCGTGTAGGGCGGGGGCAGCGGCGTGGTCTCGATGGTATCTTCAGTTTGCGGGGGCCCATGCACAGCCATGTATCTTGGACAACTGCGACATTGTCCGCCCAAACAGAAAACCGCCTGCTCCGACAGCGAAATCGACTCGCGCGCCACGGTAGCGTAGCAGCGATTTTCAAAGCTGGCGTAGTTCAGGTGGGCTTCCGGATCATCCAGAAGACCGAGATAGGGGCAGACGGCGGCTGTCATTACGGTGATTATAGGTCAGTTGACAGTTTATGTCACCTTAACTGAGATCAAGATGAAAGCATCAATCTCAAGTCCAGACGATTGACCATCAACGATAGACGATAATCTCGTTTTGTCCGAGGTTGCTATCGTCACGCCATGCAAGAGAATTTGTGTTTTCATGTCGATATCGGGCCAGGTGATTGTAGTTGCTGCTCGATGAAGT
Organism: Caldilineales bacterium; assembly: GCA_024102915.1. Taxonomy (GTDB): domain Bacteria; phylum Chloroflexota; class Anaerolineae; order J102; family J102; genus JAGFJG01. The sequence goes on along the minus strand of JAGFJG010000092.1, from coordinate 27,892 downwards.
CAAATGCCTGTTGGCGAGATTCGATCGTCCCTGTAGCCTGAGCCTCTCGTAATGCCTCCAGCAATTGCCCGATCTGCGGGCCGGGCTCAAGATTGAAATGCGAAATCAAATCGTGACCATTGAGAAGGGGTTGGGGCAGGATGGGCTGGTTTTCATGCTGAAAGGCGGGCGCTAACAACTGGCGTGTCAAATCCAGGCTGGCTTGCAGGTTGTCCGGGCTGATTTCGGGGCCGAATGTGGCGGCGGTGTCGGCCAGATAAAACAGGCTGACGGCGACGGCGCATGAATCCAGCGCCCGATAGAATCGATAGAGGCTGCGACGGCTGAGCGGCTGAGCGGCATTGCCAAGATGAATGGGTCGCATGTGGCCCTGGCAGATTGTCGTCACGAATTCGATCACGCTGCCGGCGCAATGATGGCCTCGCAACCAGGCGGCAGCCAGTTCAGCGCTCACCGATTCGTGATCATAAAAGTGGATGACGCCCTCTTTGCGCGAGGCGGTCGCCGGTTTGCCCCAATCATGGGCCAGGGCGGCGAAACGCAGCCATAGCCAGCGAGGGCGGTCGGCGCTGAGAGGTTGTTCGAGATAGCTTTGCAGGTCGGGTTGAAAGTCGGTCAGAGCCAGGGCAACGGCCTGTTCGAATGGATCCTCCGGGATTTGCAGATTTCGTATCAGCCTGTCGATGCGAGCCATCGCAGCCAGAGCTGCCAGGGTGTGCTCGTATACATCATAGACGTGAAGCGAAGGTTGACTGATACCCTTCAGCGCCAGCAGTTCGGGCATCAAAACCGGCAGGGCTTGCCAGGCATCCAGTTGCTGCAGCGCCAGTTCGGGCGAGTTCAGTGCCAGCAGTTTGACGAATTCGTCGCGGCGGCGTTCGGGGCTGACCTGCGCCAATCTGGCCGAAGCCGCGCGCGCCTGCGTAGCCAGACCCGCCGCAGGTTGCAGGTCAAATCCCAACTGAAAGCGGACGGCCCGCAACACCCGCACAGGGTCGTCGAGAAGACTGGATGGCGTACAGGTGCGCAGGAGTCGCTCGTGCAAATCGGTCGCGCCGTCCAGTGGATCATAGATTGCCCCATCCGCACGAATGGCGATGGCATTGACGGTGAAATCCCGCGCCCGCAGATCATCATCCAGCCCGCCTTCCCGCAATGACACCAGATCGACGACCGGCTTTTGCGCCTCATCCCGGCCGCCGAGAATTACTCTGCCTGTGCCTCTCTCCTCATCCAAGACGAAAAACGCCCCGCCCATCGCATCGGCCAGACGCCTGGCCACCGGAATAGCGTCGCCGGGAATGGCATAGTCGAGGTCCTGGACAGGCAGGTTCAGCAGCAGGTCGCGCACAGCCCCGCCCACCAGCACAGCCGCCGGAGCGATTTCCAGCAGGGCGTCGTTAGCCTGATGGGCAAGGGGTTGTTGGGCCAGGCGGGAGAGGGGCATTGAGGTGCGAATGGGGAGTGGAACAGGCAGCGGATGATGCAGATGAAACGAATGGGCGCTGATTCTTTGTATTGCTTCGCCGCATCGAAATGATTCGGATGTCAAAATCAGTCAAAAACAATCAGCGCTCATCTGCGCCTTTCAGCGTCATCCGCGTTCCATCTTGATTCTACAGCGATGAAACGGCACGCTCATTCTACCAGAGATAAGCAGCGGAAGTGAGAATGGCTGATGGATGGTTGAGGCGACTTTGGCCCTGTGAATCACCGCCGGGTAGAATGAGCGCATGAATGTGGTGTTCGTTTTTGCGGTTATCGCCTTGCTGATCGCCTTCAACGCTTTGTATGTGGCGGCGGAATTCGCCACAGCCAGTTCTCGCCGGTCACGGTTGGCGCAGTTCGCCGACGAAGGGAATCGCATGGCGAAGATGGTTCTGCCCATCGTGGAAAAGCCCGCATCGCTGGACAATTACATCGCCGCCTGCCAGCTTGGGATCACCATCACCAGCCTGCTGTTGGGCGTGTACGGCCAGGCCAACCTGGCTATCTACCTGACGCCGATCGTTATCAACCTCGGCGGCGATCCGCTCACGGCCCAATCCATTTCGGCCATCGTCGTCCTATTGCTGCTCACCGCATTGCAGGTCTTGCTGGGCGAACTCGTCCCCAAAAACATCGGCGTGCGCTATCCTGAGCGGTTGGCAATGGCCACCATCGTCCCTCTGCGCTGGTCGATGGTTTTGTTCCGGCCTTTGATCTGGCTGTTCAACGGCAGCGCCAGGGTTTTGCTACGACTGGTGGGGCAAAAGGCGGTGGCGGAACATGCCCATATGCACCATCCCGACGAAATCCTGTTCCTGGTGCAGGAAAGCCGCGCCGGCGGATTGATCGCCGCGGACGAAGAGCAGTTGGTACAGCGCGCTTTGCAGTTTCATGATATCAGCATCCGCCAGGTGATGACCCCGCGCGTGCGCATGCTGGCTGCGCCCATCGCACAATCGCCGACTGATCTCTTCCGGCTGCTGGCCAACTCGCCCTATTCGCGCATGCCCCTCTACGACCACTCGCCCGACCGCATCGTCGGCATCATCCACCTCAAAGACCTGTTCTGCCTGGGCGAGGATGCCGGACCGGAGCACCTGCGCCAATTGGTCAAGTCGCCCCTGTTCGTGCCCGATGTCCTGCCCATCGACGATGTTTTGAGGGAGATGCAACGACTGCGACAGCACATGGCGATCGTGGTCGATGAGTTCGGCGGAGCGGAAGGGCTGGTCACGCTGGAGGATCTGGTCGAGGAGTTATTTGGGGAAATTCGCGATGAATTCGACCGCGAGGTGATCCCCCTGCAGAAGTTGGACGAGACGCATATTCTGGCGCGGGGCGATGTCGCCGTCGCCGACATCAACCGCATGTTGGGCCTGCGACTTCCCGATGAAGAGGCCGTCACTCTGGCCGGGTTGATCCTCAGTCTTGTTGGCTTCGTGCCATCTGAGGGGGATGAGGTGCAGGTGGGGCGATGTCAATTGCAGGTGGCGGCGATGCAGCGCAACGCCATCCTCTCCGTGCGCATCGAAGCTCCGGCCAGCGCGGTGGCGCGCTTGCAAGAGGACGCGCTATGAGCGAGTACCTTCTGCCCATCGCCGTCATCCTGATCCTGATTGCGCTCAACGGGCTGTTCGTCGCTGCCGAATTTGCCATCGTCGTCGCCCCGCTCAGCCGCGTGGCCAATCTGGCAGCGGGGGGCATGGCTGCCGCCAAGCGGGTCTTGCCCTGGCTGCAAGACCCGCGCAAACGCAATCGTTACATCGGCACAGCGCAAGTGGGCATCACCATCGCCAGCCTGGGCCTGGGCATGTATGGCGAGGCCAGCGTGATCGACTGGCTGCTCCATCCTCTAGAAGAGACTTTTCATCTCGATGAGGCCAGCGCCCATACCATCGCCTTTATCATCGGCGTCGGCATCCTCACCTATTTGCATGTGGTGTTGGGCGAAATGGTGCCGAAAAGCATCGCCATTCAGGCCGGTGACGCCAGCCTGTTGTGGTTGTCCGGCTTCATGTCGGTGATTCAGAAGGTGTTTGCGCCGGTGGTTGCGGGCCTCAACGCCGTGGCCGATTTCATCACCCGGCTGATGGGCATCCCCCCGGCTACCGGTGATGAGCGGCTTTTTTCGGCGGAGGAACTGGAATTCATCGTGGAGGAAAGCGCCACAGGCGGGCTGTTGGACGCCAGCGAGCAGGTCTATGTGGAGAATATCTTCGACCTGCAAGAGCGCACGGTGGCGCAACTGATGACCCCGCGCCGCAAAATGATCGGCATCCCGGCGACAGCCAACCTGACCGAGGTCAAAGCTGTGCTCTGCGCCGAGCGGCATTCGCGCTACCCCGTGTACGAGGAAAGCCTGGACAACATCGTGGGCGTGGTGCATGTGAAAGCGGTGGCGCGGCAGGCAATCGTCGAGGACGGTGAGGGGGATTTCGATTTGCGCCAGATCATGCGCCCGCCCCTGTTCATCCCCGAAACTCTGAAGGTGAGCGATATGCTGCGCTCACTGCCAAAACGCCGGGATCACCTCGCCATCGTCATTGACGAATACGGCGGAATCGCCGGGCTGGTCACCATCGAGGACCTGCTCGAAGAGGTCGTGGGCGAGATTCAGGATGAATATGACGAGGAGACGCCGCCCATGCGCGAACTGGAACCGGGGCTGATCGAGGTGCGAGGCGATGTGATTCTCGACGAGTTGAACCAACATTACGATCTCGATCTGGAAAGCCGGGAAGCGGATACGGTGGGGGGATTGATTATGGCCGGGCTGGGACGCTTGCCCCGCGCGGGCGATGAGGTGCTGGTGCAGGATGTGCGCCTGGTCGTCAAAACGACGGAAGGGATGGCCGTACAGTCAGTGTGGATGTATTTGCCGGGCGAGAAACCGTAGCACGATAGCCCCTGATCCCTCACCCCCTCACCCGCGCCAGCCTTCGCCCCGCCTCCTGCAGTGTCGGTATCCGCTTGGGGAAGGCGAATCGCACCACACGTTCGCCCAACGCCGGGTCGCCATAAAACGCCACGCCCGGCACCGCGGCCACGCCGATCTCCGTGGTCAGCCAACGGGCGAAACGCATCGAATCCCATCGCGCCTGCGGGATGGGCAACTGGCTGTAATCGGCCAGGGTGTAATACGCGCCCTGAGGACGGCTGGCGATGAAGCCCAGTTCGTCGAGGATGCTCATCATCACTTCGCGGCGCTCATGGTAGGCGGCGGTCTGGTCATCGTAATAGCGCTGCGGAAATTCCAATGCGGCGACGCCCGCCGCCTGTAACGGCGTGGGCGCGCAAATGGTGAGGAAATCGTGCGCCGGTTTGAGGGCGGCGGCCAGGCTGTCCGGGGCGATGCCATAGCCCAGCCGCCAGCCCGTTGCCGCATAAGTCTTGCCGAAACCGCCCAATGTGATCGTGCGCTGGCGCAACCCCTCGCGGCTGCCGGGGCAACGATGCTGGCGGCCATCGTACAGGATGCGGTCGTAGATTTCGTCGGTGATCAACACCAGATCGTGGCGCTCGACCACCTCGACGAACCCGGCCATCTCCTCTTCGTCGAACACGCGCCCACTGGGGTTGTGCGGCGTATTGAGGATGATGGCCCTGGTTCGTGGGGTGATGGCTACGGCCAGCCGGTCGGGATCAAGCCGATAGTCGGGGGCTTGTAGCACGACCGAGACCGGCTCGGCCCCGGCGAACACCGCCACCGGTCTGACCATTTCGTGGGCGGGGTCGAAGATGATGACCTGATCGCCGGGGTTCAGCACCGCGAAAAATGCAGCGGCAATCGCCTCGGTCACACCGCAGGTCACGACCACATTCTCGTCCGGGTTCACCTCCCAGCCCAGGCGCGGGGTGTAAAGCTCGGCCAGTTTTTGGCGCAAGGGCGTGTAGCCCCAGGTGAAGCTGTACTGATTGAGGTCATCGCGAATCGCCGCCATTGCCGCCTCTTTCAGCGGGGCCGGCGTGGGGAAATCGGGAAATCCCTGGCTGAGATTGATGGCGTCGTGCTGCACGGCCAGCCGCGTCATCTCGCGGATGATCGACTCGCGCACCTGGTTGAAGCGTTGGGCTGTCTGCATGAGCTAAGGTCCCTGTTTAGCGGTCGGGATACGAATTTATGGAAGTTCCCCCACTACCTGGAATGAGCGGAGGATGTGGTCGAGCGCATCCAGGTCTTCGTCGCTGACAACCTGCACCTGCAACAGCATGATGAAACTGCGGTCATCGGGCGTGGCGACGAGGTTGATCATCGAGGTGGCTGTACCGCCGCAATCGACGAAGACATCGTAAAACCCCGTGTACAATTCGTCCTCGTAAGAATCCCGCCCGTCGTAAGTACAGGATTCATTAAACATGGAGGCGTCGAGCAGCGTGGTTTCATCCATGCTATCGACCAGTGTGCGAGATGCGCCGAAAAAGACGCCCGGCGTATCCCAGGTTTCGTAGAAACCGTCGATGTCGGAAGACGCCACAATCGTGACGCCCACATCCTCGCCCTCGCGCTCCCACACCAATCCCTCCACATCGCTCCAGGCCGAGGGCGCATCGATGCTGATCGCCTCGCTGTCATCGTAGACGGTCACGTACTCGTCATAGACAGCGGTCGTGTCGGCGACTTCATCGCCCAGCTCATCGGCAAAAGAGAATTCCACTTCCAGCGGGCGACCGTTGATCTGGCCGGAAAGATATTCCGAAGTCGCTACGCGCAACACCTCCAGGCTGAGGGTGTCCTTCTGCGGGTCGCGGGTGCGCAAAATCTGGCAGTAGTCGTCAAAGGTGCCATCCGTCGCCAGCACCAGACCTTCCATTTTCAGGATCAGATCGCCGGCTTCGATCCCGGCCTTATCCGCAGGCGAACCCGATTCGACCGAATTGACCCAAATCCCCGAAACATCCTGATCCCAATAGGCCACGCCGTTGATGCCAATGGCATTCACATCCTCATCGGACTCTAATCGCTTCAGGACGTTGGCGGCGTCTTGGCCGGTGATGGCATAGAACTGGCCAGCGCCAGAGCCGCTGGCATAATTCACGGCCACGACTTTGCCATCCTCAGTCACGAGCGGCCCGCCGGAATTGCCGGGGTTCAGGGAGGCATCGTGCTCGATCACGGAATCGACCGAAGCCCAATCGGTGTCGCCATCGGCCCGCTCTTTGGAGATGATCCCACGCGTCATCGTGAATTCCGGATCGCCCAGGGGATACCCGGCTGCATAGACATCCAGGCCTACCCGCACCGGCCCGTCGTACCATTCCAGATAGCGATAGCCATCGCCTTCCAGATCGATCACCGCCAGATCGCTACACTCCGACACGCCGAGGATGCGGGCGTTGAGCGGCTTTTCGTGATCGGCCATCCACACTTCCAGGAAAGCCGCTCCGGTGACGACGTGGTTGTTGGTAACGGCGATGCCGCTGGGGTCGATGATGAAACCAGAACCGCTGCCCGGCACGTTCAACTGTTCGCCCTCTTCAGGATCGACAAAGCTGCCCTGGGCTTCGATGCGAATCGTGGCGTCACGCACGTCTTGCAATGAGGTTACTGCCAGCGCAGAGGCGTCGTCAGCAGGTGGCGATGGCGCGTCGGTGGGGGGAACCGGCGTATCGGTGGGGGAGGCTGTGGTCGGCTCGGCAACGATTGAGGTTGCCACCGCACCCGTGGTTGCATCTGGCACGCCGGCACATGCCGACAGCGCCGCTACTACAAGGACCGCCAAAACGATGAGACTGGCGTATCTGGAAATTTTCATGGTTCCCTCCAAAGCGCATTGCTATGAGATCGAGACATGATCAGGATAGGAGTTACGCATTTCCCTGTTTGCGACGAACAGACCGCGTAAGTCCTTTCGCTGATGGCTAGAATAGTTGCGATCAGGATTCGATTATCACTCAAATATAGTGGCCTCGCAAGGACGCCTGTGAGTGCACCTTCTGCGGCTTTTGCACCTGCTCCCCGCTTCAGATAAACTGAAATTCTGAACCCCCATTCCAAGGAGCCTGACCATGACCGAGCCTGTTACCCTCACCCTGGGCCAGCGCGGGGTGCTCACCCTGCCCAAGGCGCTGCGCGAGCGTTATGGCCTCCAGGCGGGCGACGATCTCACCCTGATCGATCTGGATGGCGTCTTTGTGCTCGGCCCCCGGCGGTTACAGGTCGATTATCTGGCTGACAGGGTGGGCGAGACATTGGCCGCGGATGACGCCACGTTGACCGATATGTTGCAGGCGTTGCGCCGTGAGCGGGAACGCAATGCCGGATAGGCCGCGTATCTTTCTGGACAGCGGGGCTTTGTTGTCGGGCTTCTGGCCGGGCGACGAGGCGGCACGGGGTCTGCTGCGTTTGGGCGAGTTAGGCGCTGTGCAGTTGGTGGTGGATGGTGCGGTGTTGGGCGAAGTTGAGGCCGTGCTGCGCCAGTATGCGCCCCGTTCCCTCTCCGACCTCGCTTTCACCCTCGACCAATCCGGTTTCCAGATCGTCGCCCTGCCCGACCCGGTGCTGGTGCGGGCCTGTCTCAAACTCGTGCCTGAGCGGGATGCCGCCATTGTAGCAGCGGCGTGGTCGGCCCAGGTCAGCTATTTTGTCACGCTCGAAAAATCGACGCTCGTACACAATGTCCCCTTGCGCGGTCTTGCCCCCTTTGAGCCGGGCACGCCTGCCGATTGCCTGCGCTGGTGGCGGCAACAGTTGGTGCGGCGGTTTGCGGGGGGGTATTAAGGCACGCAGCCAGACAAATCAGCGCTTCGGACGAAAAGACGAAATATCCCCGGCCCGGAGTCATTTTACTCTGTGAGTGGGCGTTTCGGTTGGGGGGCAAATCGCCTTCCAGACTTGACAGGTTTCAAAGCTAAATCGTACAATGCCGTCCGCATTCGATGATCCTCGGTAGCTCAATTGGCAGAGCGGTCGGCTGTTAACCGATTGGTTGGAAGTTCGAGTCTTCCCCGAGGAGCCTGGGGAACGAAACAAAAATCGTTCCATCCTGTTCAAAAGCCCACCTCAACTTTTCTAGTTGATTCGTGGGCCTTTTCTTTCCCCCAGCTTTTTCGCCGATGCCGTTCCCCCTTCCCTCATGGCTTGCCGAAATCGCTTCTTCTCTGATATTAAGATAATATAATCTCTCGTTCCGATACACATTCTCAAGGAGATCACTCAATGGCATACGCACAAACCAACTCGAAGGGCGTTACCTATTTCCTGCACAGCCGCGAGACCACCCTCAAGGGCGGTCGCAAACAGACCATCTATTTCTTCTCCAAAGAAGTGAAAGACGGGGCCCTGGACAACGTTCCTGCCGGCTACGTTGTGGCCGAGACCAAGAATGGTCTGCCGGTTCTGAAGAAAGGCTAATCCCCTCACCCGACAACGACGGCGGCCCGACGCCTTCGCCTGAATCAACACAGGGCGATGCGGTCGGGCCGTTTCTATTTCTAGGCCAATTCCTTCGCCCGTTTGGTTTGGCGGGCGCGCTCGTGTCTATCGAGCTCGCGCTTGCGGATGCGCAGGCTGCGCGGGGTCACTTCCAATAGCTCATCGTCCGCCAGATATTCGATAAACTCATCCAGGCTCATCTCGCGGGGCGGGGTCAGACGGCTGTCGATCTCTTTGAACGAACGTCGCATATTGTCCAATTGCTTTTGTCGGCAGACATTGATTTCGAGATCGCCCGGCCGCTGGTGCGCGCCCACCACCATGCCCTGATAGACCTCCACGCCCGGCCCGATGAATAACACCCCGCGCTGTTCGGCGCTCTTCAGCGCATGCGAAGTGGCTGCGCCCTGCTCGAAAGCCACCAGCGAACCCTGGCTGCGTGATTCGATCGTCCCGGCGAAAGGCGCGTAACTGTGGCCGATGGTATGCATCACGCCGGCCCCGCGGGTGGCGGTGAGGAGTTGATAGCGGAAGCCTAGGAGACCGCGCGTGGGCGCGATATAGGTGAGGTGCACCGAGCCGCCGGGGGCGTCGCGCAGATCGATCATCTCGCCCCGACGCTTGCCAAGCATCTCAACCACGATGCCCACGGTATCGGGACTGGTGTCGATGTGCACTTCTTCATAGGGTTCCAGCCACTCGCCATCCTCGCCCTGGCGCAAAATCACCTCCGGGCGAGAGACCTGAAATTCATAGCCTTCGCGGCGCATGGTCTCGATCAGGATCGCCAAATGCAGTTCACCGCGCCCGGACACTTCGAATGTGTCGGCGCTGGCGGTTTCGGCCACGCGCAGGGCCACATTGTGTTTGAGTTCGTCGAATAGCCGCTCGCGCAACTTGCGCGAGGTGCTCCAACGCCCTTCACGCCCGGCGAAAGGCGAGGTGTTGATGCTGAAGCTCATGCGCACGGTGGGGGCTTCCACCTGGATGGGCGGCAGGGCCACGGGTTGTTCGGGGTCAGTGAGGGTGTCGCCGATGGCGATGTCCTCAAGCCCGGCAATGGCCACGATCTCGCCCGCCTCGGCGCGTTCCACTTCCACCCTGGCCAGGCCCTCGAACAGATAAAGATAGCGAGCGCTGGCGGTCAACTGCTCCCCGCCGACCGTGAGCCGGGCCAAAGCCTGACCGGCGGTGATGTCGCCGGCGCTGAGCCTGCCGATGGCGGTGAGGCCGCGATAGGGATCGTAATCGAGCGTCGTCACCAACACCTGGGTTGGCGCATCCGCATCGACCAGCGGGCAGGGGATTTCGCTCAGGATGGTCTCGAACAAGGGCTGGAGATCAGACCCGACCTCCGGGGTAAGCCCGGCCTGTCCTGAAGTAGCGATGGCGTAGACGACGGCGAATTCGGCCTGCTCTTCCGTAGCGCCCAATTCGATGAACAGGTCGAAGGTCTCGTTGAGCACGCGCTGCGGCTCGGCGTCGCGGCGGTCAACCTTGTTCACCACGACCACCGCTTTGCGGCCCATGGCCAGCGCCTTTTTCAGCACGAATCGCGTTTGCGGCCTGGGGCCTTCCACGGCGTCGACCAGTAGCAGCACGCCATCCACCATGTTGAGCACGCGCTCCACCTCGCCGCCGAAATCGGCGTGACCGGGCGTGTCCACGATGTTGATCTTCACCTGCTGGTCGCTGACCGGATCGAAGATGCGGATCGCCGTATTCTTGGCCAGGATCGTGATCCCGCGCTCCCGTTCCAGGTCATTCGAGTCGAGCACGCGCTCGGCCACCTGTTGGTTCTCGCGGAAGATGCGCGCCTGTTTGAGCATGGCGTCGACCAGGGTCGTTTTGCCGTGGTCGACATGGGCGATGATGGCAATGTTTCGCAGGTCGGTGCGTTCGGTCAGCATAAAATGAGCCTCGTTTCGGACAGATAGAGACCCCGGCCACGAAGGTCGGGGTCTATGGAAGTGCATGATACCAGATGACCGAGCGGCTGTCACGTTTGCGCCAGCGCTTGCCGAAAATCTCGTTTGCATCGCACACAAATCTGTGCTAAAGTCCCCGCCAATTCCATACGGACTTTTTAGTCTTCTTATCCAGAGAGGCGGAGGGACCGGCCCGATGAAGCCTCGGCAACCAGGATGCAAACTCCAGGTGCCAACGCCGGCAGAAGAGATTCTGGACGATGAGAGGGCGGCGTTGATGAATATTGACGGGCCTCTCACCAGAGGCCCGTTTTTTCTTGTCTTGATGAAATCACGCACACACACAACCTGGAGGCGTCATGAGCCTTGATACCAGCACACCCGCACGAACGCCAGGATTCAGCACGCAGGCGATGCATGCCGGCGTCGCCCACGACAACCCGCACCACAGCCTCACCCTGCCCATCATCCAGACGGCGACTTACACGTTTGATGGCACCGCCGATCTGATCGATTTCCTGGATGAGCGCATGTTCGTGCAAAAGCCTGTGCGGCAGGAATATGGACGCTACGGCAACCCCACGGTGGCGGCCGTCGAAGCCAGGCTGGCGGCGCTGGATGGCGGCGACGATGCGATCCTGCTCAGTTCGGGCATGGCCGCGCTCACGACCAGTCTGCTCATCTTGCTATCCTCCGGCGATCATCTCGTCATGACCGACGATTGTTATAATCGCACCCGGCTGTTCGTCAATCGTTTCTTGCGTCGCTTCGATATCGCGGCCACAACGGTCCCGGCGGGCGATCTGCAAGCCGTGGAAAAGGCCATCCAACCCAACACTCGCCTCATCCTCTCCGAGACGCCGACCAATCCCTTCTTGCGCTGCCTCGACCTGGAAGCGCTGGCCGCCCTCGCCCATCGTCACAGCGTCCGCACTCTGATCGACGCCACGTTCGCTACGCCGCTGAATTTGCGGCCATTGGATTTCGGCATCGACCTGGTCATGCACAGCGTCACCAAATATCTGAATGGGCACAATGATGTGATGGCCGGGGTTCTGGTTGGGAAGGGCGGGATTACGACGCCGTTGCGGGAGAGTCAGGGATTGTTGGGTGCAGTCGTCGACCCCACTGCTGCGTATCATATTGGCCGGGGCCTGCAGACGTTGGGTTTGCGGATCGAGCGCCAAAACGCCAACGGGCTCGCCATCGCCCGCTGGCTGGAAGCGCATCCCAAAATCCGCCGCGTGTGGTATCCCGGCCTGGAATCTCACCCCGACCACGCCATCGCCCGCGCCCAGATGCGAGGTTTCGGCAGCGTGGTCAGTTTCGAGGTCGAAGGCGATGGCCCGGCTGCATCGCGATTCATCGACGCTATGCGACTGGCGCATCTGGCGCCATCATTGGGCGGCGTGGACAGCCTGATCGAACAGCCCGCCCTTATCTCTTACTACGATCTGGCCCCGGAAAATCGCCTGGCCCTCGGCATCCGTGACGAGCTGGTGCGTTTCGCCATCGGCATCGAGGATACGGAGGATTTGATCGCCGATCTGGAGCGGGCATTGACCTATGCGTGAAGCGATTGGTACGCGGCTACAATGTCTTGCAAAAACTCCCCCTGCTCCCTCGCCCAATGCCGTTGCGAGAAAATCTCCACCTCGTCAAATCCATCGAAACCCGCCTCCTGCACCCAACCTTTGATCTGGCGGATGGGGATGCAGCCCTCGCCCATGATCCCGCGGTCGTTGAGCAGATCGATGGTGGGGGTCAGCCAGTCGCAGATGTGGAAGGCGTGCAGCCAGCCGCCTTCGCCGCAGCGCCGGATCTCCGTCTCCAGGTCGGGGTCCCACCACAAGTGGTACACATCGAACGTCACGCCCAGCCAGGGCGAGGCGACAACCGCGCAAAGATCGTTGGCCTGTTTCAGGGTGTTGATGGCCGAGCGATTGTCCGCGTACATGGGGTGCAGCGGCTCCACAGCCAGGCGGATGCCGTTGGCGGCCGCGTGCGGCAGGATCGCCTCGATGCCGGATTGGATTTGCCTGCGGCCTTCCGCCAATGGCACATCGGGCGAAGCCCCACACAACAGCACGATCAGCGGCGTGCCCAGGGCGGCTGCCTCGTCGATGGCGCGCAGGTTGTCGGCGATGGCGGCATGGCGCGCGGCGGCTGAGTCCGCCACAAAGAAACCGCCCCGGCACAGCGAGACCGTTGTCAGCCCCGCCGCCCGAATGAGTTCCCCTACCTTCTTCGGGTCCCGGCCTTCCAGAGTCTGCCGCCACACCGTGATGCCTCCCACCCCTGCTGCGGCATAATTCTCGACCGTCTCCTCGATGCCCCAGGGTTTCGTGGTGATGGTATGGATGCAGAGGCGGGAGAGGTCAGGCATAGGGATTGCGGAATTCGGATTGCGGATTGATTCCAGTGCAAAAGATTAAACGCAAAGTCGCAGAGGTCGCAAAGAGTAAAAAGGAGGCAACTTCGATATTGAATTCTTTGCGAACCTCAAGGATTTCTTTTGTGTCTTTGCGTTGAATTGTCTTTTTTCAGGGCAGCCGGGATTGGGTATTGGAAAGTTGAGTGCACTGATGCCAGAAAATCATCTGCGCAATCTGTAGTTCAATTCTCCCGCCCGGCACGCACAACCGGTTCCGGCAATCGTCGTTCGATCTCATCCAGGCGATAACCGAATCCCGACCCTTCGATCGTGCTCAGGTCGATGACGCCATCACGCCGCCGGTACAGGCCAGGATGCACAGCCGCCTCGGCCTGTGAGGCATCGGGATAGAACTGCATGGCGTTGGTCTCCACGCCCATGATCGTGTCGGCGTGCGCGGCCAACAACACGTGCGGGACCTGCGCCAGCATGGGGTTGGTCAAATCCTGCACCATCAGCGTCATGCCGTGCGCCCTGGCCCAACACAGGCTGAGCAAAGCGCCGGTTTGCGTTTTGCAGGTCTTAAGGGCTACGCCCGTCCAGCCCAGGCTGCGGCCCAGCCGCACCAATCGCCAATCGTGGGCGCTTTCGTCCATGAAAAGCGGCTTGCGGGCCGAAACGCTGTGCACGTCGATGCGATGGCGCTCCAGGTCGTAGGGAAAGGGCTGCTCAACGTAGAGGATCATGCCGTAGATGCGCGGGCGTTCGAGCACCAGCCGATCGAGGATTTCGTTCACATAAGCGGGATCGTGGACGGTGCAATTGAAGTCGGCGGTCAGCCACAGCACGCCGCGCGCCAGCCCGATCTCGCCCACCCGCACCAGCCGCTCGTAATCCCAGGCGGGGTCATTGCCCCGTAGCTTCACCTTCAGGCAGGTGAGGCCGTCCCGTGCGATCCAATCGGCCAGCAGCACGGGATAGCCATCGTCTGACTCGTCCCCGCGCAATTCGGACGCGTCCAGCGGATCGAGTCCGCCCACCAGATGCCAGGCCGAGAGTTGGGTCGGCGGGTTGGGGTTCAGGAAGTCGGCGGGGTAGAGGCCGGTGAAATCGGCATCGCCGTTCTCCGCCGGTTCCAGATAGGCGCTCAAATCTTTGTTCATGAAATCCGGACCATAGGTTTGATACACCGGCAGTCCCACGAGATGCCCGTATGCGTCGTGTAGGGCGATGTCGAAGGCCGAGCAACAGACCAGCGCCGCCAGCCACGGCATCGGCTCCTGTCCCGCCCGGCCGGTATTGAACTCGGCCAACAGCCGCGGCAAAACGTTTTCCAAAAAGGCGTGGCCCACTTCCATTGGATGGCCGGGCGACTGCGGTTCGGCCCAGGCTGCGGCCAGCAACATGCAGAAGTCGAGCATGGCTTGATGGCGAACCGAATAGGGCAGGCTACTGGGCCACACCCATTGCACGCTCAACGGCGTCTCACCCCAGCCCTCTGCGGTTCTCTCATTGCGATCTTGCACAACCATTTTCACTCGCGCCACGGTCACACTGGTCAATGTCTCTGTGCCGAATTTTAGCGGTACCCGCGTTTCGACTGGGAGAAAGAACAGTTCTGTGGCGATGGGGGTGATGTCAGTTTGTTTAACCATGAGCATTTTGGCAGCGAAAAAATGGGATGCGGATGACGCTGATCAAACAGAAAATCTGCGCCATCTGCGAAATCTGTGGTTTCTCTTCCTGCGGTCAGGCCACGCGCTCAGCCATCTCTTGCGCCTGAATAGCCAGCTCGATCACCTTGAAGGCGTGCGCCTGGGTCTGAGCGTTCTCGGTGCGGTTGAGGCAATCGAGGATGAGTTGGCCGAAGAAAGGGAATCCGACCTTTCCGGCCAGATCGAAACGCCGCTCGCCTTCGTGATTGACCAGATAAACATGGTCGCTGGCGGGGTCGCGCCCGATATCGATGTACTTACGCAATTCGATGTAACCGTCTGTGCCGGTAATGAAGCAGCGGCCATCGCCCCACACCGGCAGCCCGTCGGGCGAGAACCAATCCACGCGGAAGTACATAGCAGCGCCGTTGTCGGCCAGCAGGTTGGCGTCGCCGAAGTCCTGAAAACCGGGATATTGCGGGTGATGATAATTGGCGATGGCGCTGTGCAACACGCGGGCATCGTGCGCCCCGGCATAGTACAGAAATTGCTCAATCTGGTGGCTGCCGATGTCGGTGAGGATGCCGCCGAATCGGTCGGGATCGAAGAACCAATCCGGGCGGGAGGCGATGCTGGCGCGGTGCGGGGCCAGATTGACGACTTGCAAAACCCGGCCAATCGCCCCCTGTTCGATCAAATCCCCGGCAAAAACAGCCGCTTCCACGTGCAGACGTTCGGAATAATAGACCGCGTACTTGCGCCCGGTCTCGGCCACTTTGGCGCGGGCTGCGGCCAGTTGGTCGCGCCTGGTCAGCGGCGGCTTATCGGCGAAAAAGTCCTTGCCCGCGTCCATAACCCGCAGCCCGATAGCGCAACGATCGACCGGCACGGCGGCGCTGGCGATCAGATCGATGCCGGCATCGTCCAGGAGTTGCGCTTCGGAAGCGGCGGCTTGCGCCTGCGGAAACTGCTCTTGGAACGCAGCGATCTTGACCGGGTCGGGGTCGTACACCCAGGCGATCTCAGCCCCGGCCTCGGCCAGCCCGTTGCACATGCCGTAAATGTGACCATGCGCCAGGCCGACCGCCGCCACGCGGAATTCGCCCGGCCCCACCACCGGGTTCGGTTTGCCCTTGGGCGCGTAGTTCATGCCATCGGCTCGTTGCATGTTTCCTCCATTACTATCCGCAGATAGTGCAGATTGCTTTCAGAATCAGCTGCACTATCTGCGGTTACTTGTATTCCGAACCAAGCGTGATTGTCGTCTCAGCTTGACTGGCGACGCTGCGGGTTTTCTCGTAGAAATGAGGCGCGTTTGCCAGCACGCCCTCGCGGGTGTAGTAAGGCGAATCGGACGACAGGGGCAGGGAAACGGGCTGGCCCATAAAGCCTGATTGATAAATAGCGGTGACAAGCTCGATGGTGTTGCGGCCCTGTTCGCCGTCGACCAGCAATTCTTGCTCACCTTCCAGCGCGGCCAACACGTTGTCGATCTGGCCGGTGTGGCCGTCGAAGGGGATGTCGGGTAGGCTGACATAGAAGCCGTCGATCTCAGCGGCAAGTACGGGGTCCGGGTCGGGGAAGCCGTTGGCACGCGGCTTCGAGGCCAGCACCTTCCAGGGCGCAGCCACGCTGGCGCGCTCGCCCTGCACCGTAAAGCGCTGCTCCTCACCGTGATGCACCAACGATGCCGTGATCTGGCCCAGCCGTCCATCCGCATACCGCACGACCGTGGTCGAAAAATCCTCGACCTCCGAATTCGCGTGGTTCAGATTCGTCACTACGGCCTGCACCTGGTCCGGCTTGCCCATCATCCATTGGAAGAGGTCGATGTGGTGAACGGCATGGTTGAGCGTACAGCCTCCACCCTCTTTTTCCCAGGTGCCGCGCCACCACAGATCGTAGTAGCTGGCCCCCCGCCACCAATAGGAGTCGATCTGACCGTGCACGATTTTGCCGATCAGATCGGCATCGAGCACTTGCTTCAGCTTCATCATCGGGTTCTTGTAACGATTTTGAGCCACGACCGAGAGCAACTTGCCACTGCGGTCGGCGGCGTCGAGGATGCGGTCGCACTCGGCCAGGGTGGGAGCCATGGGCTTCTCTAACAGCACGTTCACTCCGGCATCGAGTAGATCGACGGCGGCATCGGCGTGGACGAAGGGCGGCAGACAGATCGCAGCCAGATCGGGCTTCATGTGCGCCAACATCATCTGCCACGAATCGTAGCAACCGACTTCGGACAGCGGCAGGTTGTATCGCTCGCGTTTGGTTTTGACGCAATTGGGATCACGATCCACCAGCGCCACGATCTGGCAGCGGTCGGAGAAGGATTGGAAAGCCTGGATATGGGTATCGGCGATAGCGCCGACGCCGATGAGGGCAACGTTAATCATAAAGTCTCCAACGTCATCAAATGGGGCTGAGTTCTTCTTTGGGATGCCGCCACACCGCCACCCACAGCGCCGTGGCCAACGCCGAGATGAACAGGCCGCCGACGGGCGCAATCGCCAGGTGCAGGGACGTGAGCAGGATTGCGACAAATGAGCCAACCGCCCACGTCCAGATAGGAATGCGGGCGGGGAGCGCTCCTCGCCGCCGCATGGTCGATTCCACAGCCAGAGGCACAACCATGGGCGGAAGAATGGCCGCCAGCAACGATAGCCAGCGACCCAGTTGTAGATCGAAACGGAACAGGGCTAGGACGAAGGCGATGACAGTGATAAGGATCATCCCCCATTTTTCCGGCAAACCTACAGCCGCCTTGAGGCCGGGCGCCCCCGAATAAAGCGTGGTAAACGTCGGCGCCAGAATGGAGAGGAAAATCAGCAGGTTGCCAATACTGAGCGCACCTTGCGATGCCAGCAACGCCACCAAATCGGTTTCGCCCGTGCCCAGATAGATGGCTGAACCGGCCAGCATGATGCCCAACACCGACAGGCACATCAAATTGATCAGGATGACCAGATCTCTGGCGCGCGACAGGCCGTTTGTGAAATCGGGGGAACGCACGCTGAAAACGCTGATATATCCGACCAGCACCGCCACATCGGCAATAATATCGAGGGGATTCCCGGCAGCGAGGGTGATGGGCAGGCCGGGCGCAGCCAGTTGGTGGGTGATGAAAGCAGTGAGGGCCAGGACCGAAATTGTCGCCAGCGCGGCCAGGCCGTTCCAGCTATGAATGCCACGCAGTGAAAGGAAGAGCACAGGCAGAGCGATGATCAGCGCCCCCACCCAATGCGGAAATCCGACCAGCCTGCCCAAAGCCGCTCCCCCCAACGCCATATTGAAACCTGACCAGCCGATCATGCCCAGGGCGATCAGACCGCCCACAGTGCGCTGCATGGTTGGGCCAAAATAGATGGGGGTGCATTCTGTGAGGCTTCGCCCTTCTCCCAGCGGCGGCTTCATCCCCAGCAGGCCCTGAAACCAGAGGATGGCGAACATGAGCACGTAAGCCAGCACAATGGTCAGGAGCGGGACGGCGCCGCCATGCCGGAAAGCGATCAAAGCGCCCAATAATAACGAGCCTGGCGAGGTTCCAATGCCCAACCAGGCTCCCGAGACATTCCACCAGCGAGGATCGCCGGATTTCTCTTTCGCCATCAAACTTTAGGCCGCGCCAGAATAGCTCAGTCGTACCACTCGTCTTCCGGATCGAACGCCGGGATGGCTGTGATCGCCACGCGCAACTGGCCGATGGCGCGATGACGGCAGCCCGGCTTGATCAGGATAGCCGAAGACGGCTGCACCGGGATGCGCTCGCCGTCCAGTTCCATGAAACCCTCGCCTTCGAGGATGAAATAGATTTCGGTCAGCTTTTTGTGATAGTGCGTCTGCGCGTCCGTTTTCACGTCCAACAGGTGGAGCGAGGCCAATTGCGCGGGATCATCGATAAACGCCCGCCGCGTAAACCCGCACGAACACGTGATCGGCGACATGTTATCCAGTTGTGCGATTTGATAATTGGACATGAGAACTCTTGCGGTCAGATGATGGACGATGGACGTGACTAAATATCCAGCGCCAAAACGCCGCTGGCCTGGAATATCTGGCGGATGTGCCCGGCGTATTCGTTAAATTTTTCGGGCAGGCGATCCAGGCGGCGCGGGCGAGGCAGGTCGATCTCCATGATTTCAGCGATGCGCCCCGGTCGCGGGGTCATGACGATCACACGATCGGCCAGCAGCACCGCTTCCGGGATGCTGTGCGTGATCAGTAGGGCGGTCTTGCGCTTCTCCATCCATAGGTGCTGGATGTCCATGGAAATTTGCTCGCGGGTCAGCGCGTCCAGTGCGCCAAAAGGTTCGTCCATCAGCAACAGTGGCGGATCGTGCACCAAAGCCCGGCAGATGGAAACGCGCTGGCGCATGCCGCCCGATAATTCATAGGGTTTTTTGCGCTCGAAGCCTTCCAGACCGACATCCTTCAACAGTTCCATCGCTCGCGGCCTGTATTTCGATTTGTCCAGTTTGCGAATGTCGATCTGCAACATGACATTGCTCAACACATCGCGCCAATCGAGCATGACGGCATCTTGAAAAATGATGCCCAAATTCGTTTGCGGTCGAGTCACCCGTTTGTCGCCGATCCAGATTTCGCCCTTTGTATAGGAGACGAGCCCGGCTAACATTTTGAGGATCGTGGTCTTGCCGCAGCCGCTAGGGCCGACGATGGCGATGAACTCCGATTCATAAATGTCGAAGCTGACATCATCCACGGCCAGAATGGTGCTGTCTTTGGTGAGATAGGTCTTTTCGACGTTGCGCAGGCGGATGAATGGCTCGGTCATGGTTTTCCAGGTGGTTGAGAGCGATAGTCGGTCGGGCCAGGTAGAAGGTGGGGCGAGGGGCGTCCGGATCCGGACGCCCCTCAGCAGTGAGGCCTTATTGCGGTGGTTCGTAGGGCGGTTCGGAGATGAAGTCGTTGGTGAAGAACACGTTAACGTCCTCTTCCGGCTTGAAGCTGGCATACTGTTCGAGCGTCTGCTGGGTGGAGACCCAGTCGTCCATCGAGGACCAGCCGATCGGTTTGCCCTCGGAATTGGGTGTGTGCAACAGCGTCAAAGAGCCTTCGATCTCGGCCAGAGAAAGCGGTACGTCGAAGCCCATGTCACCGGCTGAGGTGGCTGCGAAGATTTCGGCAGCTTCTTCCGGATGTTCCAGCGTGTATTGCCAGGCTCGCTGCGAGGCTCGCACGAATTTCTCGACCAGGTCGGGGTTCTGTTCAGCCCAGAAGTTGTTGGCGATGATGGCGCTGGAAAGGGTGTTGACGCCGCAGAGTTCCGTCAACTGCTTCCAGCCGATGTCCACGCCGGTCACTTTCTCCATGCGCATCGGCTGATCGACGAAGTAACCGAGGAATGTGTCGGATGTGCCTTCCAACACGGCCACTTCCTTGGCCTGCGGGTTGGAGACCTGAATCAATTCCACATCATCCATGGTCAGGCCATTGGCGCCCAGGCAGGCTTCGAAGATGGACAACGAGGCGTCGCCGGCGGTGATGGCGACCTTTGTGCCGGGGAGTTCTTCGATGGTAGTGGGTCGAGCGGCATCCTCACGATAGATGAAGGACATGGGGCTGGATTGGAAGGTGACGGCGACAGCCTTGACCGGAACGCCGGCGGAAACGCCGCGCATCATGGTAGCGGAATCGGCATATCCGATCACGTTGGTGCCGTTGCCGATCAGCTTGACGACAGTGCCGGAGCCGCTGCCCTCAAGGATATTCACGTCCAGGCCTTCGTCTTCATAGAAGCCTTTCTCGACGCCCAGGAAGAAGGGCGCATGTTCGCCATAGAGTGTCCAGTTCAGGCGAAAATCGAGCGGAACCAACTCTTCTGCGGCTGGTTCTTCCGCAACAGGCTCTTCGGCTGCAGGTTGCTCAGCGGCGGGGGCGGCGGCAGGCGCGGCGGGGGCGGCAGGGGCCACACAGGCGGCCACGGCCAAAAGAAGCGCCAGTAACGACAAGACGATCAATAGATTCGTTTTCTTCATTTCTTCCTCCAGAAGGATTGAATGGGAATGAGATTGAGAACGGTGGTGGGAGGCAGGATAGCTATCTTCGTTGGTAGTTCACCTCCTGTGTGCAATCGGACTGTCGTGAAGGGAGAAGAAATCTGGCGGGGCGAAACATGATGTCGCGACAGGCGCGAACCTGATGTCTCGCGTTTCACCCATTACATGGTGCCGAACTCCTGCCCCGAACGTACCGAGACATGCCAGGGGATCAGGACGTTTTCGAGCAGTTGAATGGCGTAGAATAGGATCAATCCTTGCAGAGTGAGGGCGACGATCACACCGAACATCAGCGCGGTTTGCAGATTAGAGTTGGTGACGAGAAGGAGATAACCCAGGCCCTTGTCTGCGCCCACAAATTCGCCCACCACGGCGCCCACCACGGCCAGGGTCGCCGCCACCTTGAGGCCGCTAAAGAGATAGGGCAGACTGGTCGGCAGGCGAAATCGGGTGAAGAATTGCATCTTCGACGCACCCATCGAGCGGGCCAGATCGAGCATTTCGGGTGTAACCGAACGAAGGCCGACGGATGTGTCGATGAGGATGGGGAAGAATGAGATCAGGAACGCCACCAAAACTTTGGGCAGCGGGCCAACGCCAAACCACACCAGGAACAGGGGGGCGATGGCGATCTTGGGCACGGTCTGGAAGAAGAGGATGATCGGCGTAATGAAACGATCAAACGTCGGTGAGGCCGTGACGGCGATAGCCAGCGGCACGGCGACGGCAATCGCCAGGAAATAGCCCGCCATCATCTCGTAGAAAGTGACGAGGCTGTGCTTCCACAGCAGATTGTATTTGTCGATAATCTCCGCCACGATCTCGGTGGGCTTGGGCAGCAAGTACGATGCTATGTCCAACCAATTCACAATGAGTTCCCACACCACAAGAAACAAAAAGATCCCCAGGAAAGGCAGCAATGAGGATTTCAAAGCATCGATACGGTCACTTCGTCGTCGTTGAGCAAGTGCGTCGGTCATCTGTCCTTCCTTCTACAGCGAGATGTGATTGAGAGAGGTCGGTGACAAGGTTTGTATATCACGAAAGGGCGGGGTTTGCGAGTTGACGAATCCTTTAGCAATCGCCGTGTCACCCGATCCAGCCATATGCAAATCGATCTGTTGTGAAATGCCGAATGGCGATTGCATAACCGTATCGAGGCTGAGCCTGCCTTCTTTGATAGCGAGCGTTGGCCAGCCGTTTTCGGTTTGGCGATAAAGGTCGGGGTGGGTCGCCTGCATTTGGGTCTGCCATGCGGCGGGGAACATACTCAGCCCGGCGAAGTAATGGTGACCATTGCGCTCGACGTGGCTCAAGCCCAGCGTCGCCATCACGGCCAGATCTTGCAAGAGCGCCACCGGCCCCACATTGGCCAGGTCTTCGCCGCTGAGCAGATAGGTTTCGCCAGGATCATCACGGCGGCGTTTCTTCAACAAGCAGGCGTTGGCCAGACCCTTGAACACGCCCTTGCAGTTTTTGTGGCTCGTGCCGGCATAGCCGCAATCCAGGGCGCGCGGCAGGCTGCCCAATTCGGCGTCCGATTCGTCGATAATCATGGGCGGACGATCGTGCCAGCGCCACAGATCTTGGCGGGTGGCGTCGGAGAGGGCGATGGTGCGAGGGAATGGCTGCTCGATGAAAAGCAATTGCCGCATAAACTCGGCTAGCTCCGGCTCGGTCGAAAATCGATTCCAAAAGTCGCGGAAAGCAGCTACAGTTTTGTACTGCTCATTTCCGTCCAGCGTGAAAGCGAAATCGGACGTTGCAGCCTCGATGATCCGGGCGATCTCGATCAGGCGGGCGAGGTCGCGCTCGTCATCTCCGCTGACCTTGATTTTGAAATACTGCAATCCGTAAGTTGCGATGCTGGTTTCGAGCGTCTGTGGCAGGCCGTCGCACAGGCGTTCATTTTCGGGCAGGTCAGCCTCTGCCAGATAGTCGGACAGGCCGACGGTGTGGCGGACAAAGATCTGGCGGCTGGGCTCAGGCGTGAGCAGATCGGCAGGGCTGTACCCGGCCAGTTCGGCGTGCACCCGTCCCAAATCGACGCCCAAATGATTGTCCCGCACGGCAGCGCTGAAGGTCGTTTTCGTCGCCCGGCAATAGGCGTCGATCATCGCCCGTTCGACCAGGCTGACGCCGAAATTCCACAACAAAGGCGGATGAGGCGTCGCGGCCGCCCACTGCTCTTGCGCCCGATACAGCTTTAGCCACAGGTCGAACACATCGGGCGCAGCCCCGATCTGTTTCGCAAATGCCATGGCCTGCTCGATCACAGCCAGCATGGCGGCGATCTCGTCCTCGTAGCGCTGGGCCGGGTCCTTGGTGAACCACTTGGGGACAAGGCTGTCCGCGGCAATACCAGCGCTGCGACGGCCATCCACTTCCAGTTCCACCCGGCAGAACAAATGCGGCGTCTGCGTTAGTTCAGCGATGCCATAGCGGAACGGCATGCGCGTGCAGAGCTCGATCACGAACGTGTCCGCGCCGATGATGCGGATCATCAGGCCGCCTCCGCCACGATTGTCAGCGTCGCTTCCGCCCGGCCATTGAAGCGCAGGCCCAGGCCCGGCCCGGTGGGGACAACAAGCTGGTCGGACACCGGCATGAAGCCGGAGACATCAAGGGTTTCGGCCAGATATTGAGGGCCGTTGAGGGCGCAGGGTTTGTCGATGCCGACCCTGGCGAAGACGTGAGCTGAGGCCGCCAGAGAAAGGTCGGGGTCGCACAGGCCGGAGCCAAGCAGGAAAATGCCATGCTTTTGGGCCAGACTGGCGATCTGGCAGGCGTTCCACAGGCCCGCCGTGCGCCCGATCTTCAGGGTCAACCCGTCCATCATGCCCAACGACATGAACGTCTCGGCGTCGCGCGGGGCGATCACGCCCTCGTCCATGACGATGGGCAGCGCGCCCTGCTGGCGCAAAGCCCGGTATCCGGCCACGTCCATGGGCGGCAACGGCGATTCCATCACCTCGACGCCGGCATCGGCCAGCCGGGGCAAAACCTCCAGCGCGGTTTCGAGGTCGTAGGCGGTGTTGGCATCGGCCCAGCAGAAACCGTCGGGGGTGAAATCATGGATCAATTCTGCCAGCGCCAGGTCGTACATTGGCGTCTGCGGATATCCCACCTTGAAATTGAAATTGCGATAACCCCGCCCGTAACCCGATGCCAGTTGCTCCTCGGCGGCCTCCAACGAAGTGGCGTTGATCGTCCAGCTCAGCGTCAGTTCGGACAGGCCGGGCTTATCGCTGAGGAATTCGCCAGCCGACTTGCCCTGCTGCTTGCCCGCCAGATCGAAGCAGGCCAGATCGACGGCGGCTTTGCACAGCGGTTGGCCGGTGGTGAGGCCGGGGCGAATGGCCCGTTCCATGCGCCGGTGGATGTCGACGAAGTCAGCGGGGTCGGCCCCCAGCAGCTTCGGGGCGAGATGATTGGCGAGCGTCGAGGTCACAGTCTCGACCGTCTCGTAGGTCCAGCTCGGCACGGGCACCGCCTGACCCCACCCGCTGAGCCCATCCTCGTCCGTGAGCCTGATCAAGACCGAAGGCCGGACGACGCGCCCGTCGGGGCCAGGTTCAAAGAACTTGAACTCGCCCGCGAAGGGGTAATCGTATTGGCCGATCTCGACTTTGATGATGGGCATGGGTGGGTGAGCTAGGTGGTTAGTTGGCTGGTATTGGATATCTGATTATTGGACGCGCTGCCTGCGCGTGCGCCTGCCTGCGGATGCGTCGCCGCCGTTGGTGCGCTTCTTTTGCTTGAGAGGACGGATGACGTCGGGAATGGATTGGCGCAATTCGGGCGAGGCCGCCCAGTCTTCCGCTGCGCGAATCATGGCCGCCACGTTTTCGTCGGTGGTGTGCTGGGGCAACGAGCAGCCGGGGGCCAGGATGTCGACGCCGTTGCCCAGGCATTCGAGCGAGGCCTGATAGACGAGTTCCGGCGAGCCGTTGAGCAGCACTTCCACGGTAGGCACATAACCCGCCAGCGCCACCTTGCCTTTCAGATATTTGCGCGCTTCGGCCATGTCGATGCCTTCATCGAAGCTGTATCCGGTCGCCCCTGTTTCGGCGATGAAGGGCAGGTGTTTGGTCGACTTCCCACAAATGTGCAGGATGGTCGGGCCGTTGATATTGGCGCAAAGGCGCTGGTGATAGGGCAGGATGAAATCCCGATAAGTCTCCGGCGAGATCAGGTCGCCCGAACAGGTGGCCTCGCCCAGTAAGATCACGTCCGACCCGGCGGCAAGCTGGGCGTTGGCGTGGGCGATGGTCAGTTCGGTGAGCTGATCCATGATGCGGTGGACATAGTCCGGCTCGTTGATAATCCAGGGAAAAAGATTGGGGAAGCCGAACATTTTGGCTGAGAGCACGAATGGCCCGACCGAGGAGGTGAGGATGGCGACCTCGTCACCATAGCGATCCCGCAGCCGCGAGATCGCTTCCATCACCACGGGGATGCGGCCCCGGCTGAAGAAGTCGTCGGGGATCACCAATTCGTCCGGGTGATTCCAGATGGGATGGATGTCGGTGGGCAGGGTGTCGTAGGTGCCAAAATCGATTTCCAAACCCAAAGCCTCGACCTCCGGCGTCATACCGAAGGGCAGTTTGATGGCTTCGATATGCGAGTATTCCCAGATGGATGCGGCCAGCCCAGCCAATTGCTCGGCGTCTTTGTGCGCCTCCGGGTAATGTATCCCGGCCTTTTCCATCATCCCCACCGTGATGCCCGTCACCACCGCGGCCACGGGCAGGCGGTCGACCGGCTGTAAATGCAGGGCATTCATGAAGCGGGTTTTGGCATTCATGGTTGCGAAAATTCCAGGACGTAAGCCGGTGACATGGCGGCCTGCTCGATCTCGAAGCCGGAACGCTGCAAATAATTGATGTAATCCTGCAGCGCCGACCGGTTGTGCTCGCGCACAATCGCTTCCAGCTTATCCGGATCGTGCACCTTAATGGCCTCGAACATCTTCCAATGATCGGCATGCGCTTTGTCGATGCGCTTGCCGAAGACGTCTTCCAGGTAATGGCGGCGCAGCCGATCCCAGTGCAGCAGCATGCGGGCCAGGATGTCTTCGGTGAGGATTGCACCAGAACAGCGGCAGATCATGGTGTGGAAGACTTTGTTCTCCTCGGACCAACGATCCACATCATCGAGCAGGCGATCCATTTTCTGCAATTGCGTTTCGATCTCCGTTAGATTGCCCTCACACATCATGCTGCACGCCATCCGCCCGCTGATCATCTCGGCTGCTTCCAGAAAACCGAATATCTCGATAATCATGCTTGGCTGCAAGTCGGCGACCACAGCCCCAGTGTATGGACGAATGACGACAAACCCCTCAGCTTCCAATTGCTGGAAAGCCTCTCGCACCGGTATCTGACTGACACTAATTGTGCGAGAAATCTCATCGATCACCAGCGGCGCATTGGGCGCGAACGCCCCGTTCACGATGCGCTCGAGTATCCAGTCGTAGACTGCCTCTTTTTTACTGCGTACGGTGATCTGAGACATTGGACGCCTTTGCCAAACCTGTTTGCCTATCATATAATATATGATATAGTTTAATCATTCTGACGGTAATTGTCAAAATCTATGCGTCTCCAAACGAGGCTGGTGGATGCCGCACATGGAATTGGTTCACAAATCTCTGGTCGAACAACTTGCCGATGCTTTATCAGAACGCATCCAGGCGGAGGACTTGAAGCCGGGCGACAAGTTGCCTTCGACGGCGGCGTTGGTAGAGGATTATGGCGTGAGTCGGCCCGTGGTGCGTGAGGCGTTGAAAATACTCGAGGGGCGGGGCGTGATCGAGATGTCGGGCGGGCGCAGCGCCACGATCCGTCCCGTCAGCGGCGAAGTCCTCACTTCCTTCTTTCAGCGGGCATTGTCATTTGACCAGGATCGGACGCGCGAGTTGATGGAGGTGCGTTACGGCATCGAGGCGCAAAGCGTCCGGTTGGCGGCGGAGCGACGAAGCGAAGAGGAATTGACTGAACTGCAAGAGTTAGTGACCCGGATGCGCGAGGTGATCGATGATCCGGAGGCCTACGCTGAACTGGATGTGGAATTCCATCTCCTGATCGCCAGGGCTACGCACAACAGTCTGCTCCTCTATCTGGTCAGCGGCATCCGCGATGCATTTCGCGATGTCATGCGCGAGGGGCTGCGCCATCGCATGAGCAGCGGCGAGCGCAAATTGGTGCAAATCGCACACGAGCAAATCGTCAACAAGATCGCCGCTTCCGATCCCGACGCCGCTTCCGACGCCATGACCTTCCATTTCGACGACGCCATCCGGGCGATTTTTGAGTAATGATCGATGACGGTGGACGACGGACGTTAGACGATGGCTCACGTTTAGTCTAAGCGGCTGCAATCGTCCATCGTCTTTGGTCTATCGTCTTTGGAGTACAAAAATGAGGTAGTGGATCAGAATTGACTGATAGCATCAAGTCTTTGAATATTGTAACGGAAGATGAAAAGCCTCAACACAAGTTCGTGGAAGTAATCCGACTTCGAGAAGGAAAGCGTTTTACGAACGAATCTTCCCACCCTTTGACGGAGCGTATTGTTCCATCGTTCAATATGATTGGTTTGGCCGCTCTCCTTTCCGACTGATTGATGCGACTCTTCAGACAGCGCCTTTTCATAGGCCTCCCAGAAATCGCTGAAGGATTGGCAGATTCGATAGGCTGGTGGAATCCGCTCCCACAACTGGCGGCAGGTTTTTTCGCTGCGATCTCCGATGATATAAGCGACGATCTGACGAGTTCGCCGGCATAAGGCCAACCAAATCCAGCGTTTGTTCCGTTTCTTGAGTACGAAAGACCAGAGTTCATCCAATTCCAGGACATCATCTGACTGTGCTTCGACCAGTGTGCTCGGCAGCTCTGGAAGCGATTCCGCCTCTTCGTTCAACCATTCAGCTAGACGATTGCGAGGCACATCGAACACTCGCTCCACACCACGCATACTCATCCGTTCAAAATAGGCATTCTTCGCTCGTCGTTTTGTTCGTTCATCGTGTCTGTTTTTTTGTCCAAGGTTCC
>JAGFJG010000176.1 GCA_024102915.1 Caldilineales bacterium | reverse complement strand
CGATGAGCAAATCGCCTGGGATAGACGCATCCGTAACGCCGGACTGGGCACGTCGGGCCTGGTCGATCGGTTCTATTTTCAATCCCTTTATTTCCGTGAGCCGAACTACATCCTGTACGAAATCGCCACGGACGGCCCCGGATTCGCCGCCGACGAAGACCCCGAACACCTGGGCGAGCGCCTGGCCTTGCCGCCTTTCCTCGAACCCAGACGGGCGCAGATCGAGGCGGGGTTGCGACCGATAGCTTAGCGCATTGCCGGTAACATTCTTTCTCGCCAAACTGGGGTCATCATGAAACCAGTAGTTTTATTCTCGACGATAGACGACGGACGATGGACGATGAAGCACGTTTTGCCAGTGCATTTTGCCATCGTCCATCGTCAATGGTCTACTATCTTTTGTGAGACAAAAGTCGTGTTCTCAATCTGATGTCAGTTTAGTGGACATGACGCCATGAAACACCCCTTATTTCCCAGTCGTCGCCACAAGATGGGCATGCCGCCCGGATCGCTCGTCTACGTGGGCGAGCGCCAGGCGGAGAAAACCAGCATTCATCTGACCGAATACAGCGAGTCGAACCAGCCGTTTTGTGACATCGTCACCGACCTGCAAGTCCTGCGCAACGCCCAGATTTCGCCATCCGCCAGTTGGGTCACGGTCACCGGCCTGAACGACGCCGAGACCATCGGCCAGATCGCCGAAATCTTTCAGGTGCCGCCGCTGCTGGCCGAGGATATCCTCAACACCGACCAGCGGCCCAAATTGCAGGAAACCGAGGGGAATCTATTCCTGATTTTCAAGGTGTTCGGCTGGCAGGAAGAGGGCGAGATCATCACCCGTGACCAGATTACGCTGGTAGTAGGATCGAATTTCCTGCTCAGTTTGTTGGAGGGCGACGACGGGTTTTTGGAGCCCGTGCGCCAGCGGATCGAGCAGGGGCAGGGGCGGTTGCGCAAGGAAGGCATCGACTATCTGCTCTATGCCATCACCGACATCATCGTCGATCACTACTTCCTGGTTTTGGAGAAGCTCGGCGGTCAGATCGAGGCGCTGGAAGAGGAGATCAGCGTGGAGCCAACGCCGCAAACCTTGCAGCACGTTTACAAGGTGAAGCGCGAGATTTTGTTGATGCAGCGCGGCATCTGGCCGGCGCGCGAGGTGCTCGGCGACCTGCTGCGCCACGAATCGCCGCTGATCGGGCGCGCAGCCGAAACCTATCTGCGCGACGTGTATGAGCATGTCATTCAGGTGATCGACATGCTGGAAACGCTGCGCGAGTTGACGACCGGCATGCAAGACCTGTATCTCTCCAGCCTCAGCTATCGCATGAACGAGATCATGAAGGTGCTGACCGTGATCGCCACGATCTTCATCCCGCTGACCTTCATCACCAGCCTGTACGGGATGAATTTCCGCTTTATGCCGGAGATAGGATGGCGGTGGGGCTATGCCTTCGTCTGGGTTTTGATCGTGCTGGTGGCGGGGGGCTTGCTGCTTTATTTCCGGCGCAAACGCTGGGTGTGAGGCAGGCCTGTTGACCTCCCGCAGCCTGTTTGAGAAGGCAATGTGAGTCGTGCTACAATAGCGCCCATCTCGCCGCGGCGCATCTCGCCGCCCACCACTTCCCACACCCGCATCTCCCATTGAGGCTGGCCGATGCCCACACAACGAGACACTGCCGATTACCGCCACGACGAAGCCACCCGCAAAAACAACCCGCCGGCAGGCATGGTCGGCTATGAAGCGGAACTGCGGGAGCAGCCGCAGGCGCAATATGCCTACGACCCGCATCTCTCGCCGCAACTGGTCTGGGCGGGCAAGCCGGGCCTGAAAACGGTCGAGGTGGAGGACGCCGCCGGCGTCGAGGTGGACACGGTCTCGCTGCACATCCACGAGCGGGTGAGCACGCAGGCCATCATCGCTGCCGTGCAGAAGCCGCAGCCCGTGCAACTCGACCTCTTCGCCGACCCGCAACTGCCCCTGGGCGAGGCGGTGGAGTTTTATCAGCACGACGTGGACTGGGCCAACCGTTTGGTGCTGGGCGACAGCCTGCTGGTGATGAACTCGCTGCTGCAGCGGGAATTGATGGCGGGCAAGGTGCAGATGATCTACATCGACCCGCCCTACGGCGTCAAATTCAGCAGCAATTTCCAGCCCCGCATCGACCAGCGCGAAGTCAGGGATAGAGATGACGACTTGTCAAGGGAGCCAGAACAAATTAAGGCCTATCGCGACACCTGGACCCTGGGCATCCACAGCTATTTGACCTATTTGCGCGACCGCCTGCGGGTGGCCCGCGAGTTGCTGACCGATAGCGGCAGCATTTTCGTGCAGATCAGCGACGAGAACGTGCATTTGGTGCGGTGCTTGATGGATGAGGTGTTTGGGGCCGAAAACTTCGTTACAACAATTTCGTTCCAGACATCTGGAAGCAGTAGTGCAAACAAGCTTGAGCAGGTTTTTGATTTCATCCTCTGGTATGGAAAAGATGCGAGTGTCCTGAAGTATCGTAAAGTTCATCAGCCAAGTGAAGAAAACAAGAATTACGATAGAGACTTTGTTTTTACTGAATCACCGGATGGTGTGTTCCAGCGAAGAATGACAAAA
>JAGFJG010000166.1 GCA_024102915.1 Caldilineales bacterium | reverse complement strand
TCTCTTCCTCGGTTAGAGGCTTCCTCATGGTCACAACCTCCACGGCTAGTGGTGTACGATCGTGACACTAGGGGGTACGATTTTATCGGATTTGTCAAGGTACGAATTTATCGGATTCTACATACTGGTCAGTGGTTGCACGCTGCTGACTGAATACTGATTATTGCCCGCTGATTACTTCTTCAAATGAGCCCCAGGCGCGAGTTGTCGCCCAGAGTGAGTTTCAGGGCGCGGGGCTTGAGCTGCGAGTGGCTGAGCTCCACATTGCGCCCGATCAGGCTGTCGGTAATACGGGCGGGGACATCGACGATGCTCGAATGTTCCAAAATCAGGCTGTGCTCGATTTCCGCATTCTCGACCACGCAATCGTGATAGATCGAGGTGAATGGCCCGACGTAACTGTTGGCAATGCGCGTGTTTTCACCGATGATGGTAGGCCCGCGCACGACCGAGTTGACGATCTCGGCCCCGGCTTCGACGGTCACCCGCTCATCCACATCAGAACTGCGGTCGACAAAGCCCTGCACTTCCGGCGTCAGCTCTTCCAACACTTTGCTGTTGGCTGCCAGCATGTCGATAGGCTTGCCGGTATCAATCCACCAGCCGCGATGGATGTACGGATGCACGTTCAAGCCCTGCTCGACCAGCCACTGAATCGCGTCGGTGATTTCCAGTTCGCCGCGCCAGGATGGCGTGATCTGGCGGACGGCTTCGTGCACGTGCTCATTGAACATGTAGATGCCGACCAGGGCCAGGTTGCTGCGCGGTTCGCGCGGCTTTTCGACCAGCCGTTTGATGCTGCGATCTGGATTGAGTTCGGCCACGCCGTAATGCTGCGGTTCCTCGACTTCCTTCAACACGATCTGGCAGTCATAGTCCGATTGCTCGAATCCCCGAATCAGGTTGCTGATCCCGCCCTCGATCACATTGTCGCCCAGGAACATGACGAAGCGCTCGCTACCCAGAAAATCCTGGGCGATGGCGACGCAATGCGCCAGTCCCAACGGCGCGTCCTGGGGGATGTACGTGATGTCCACACCCCAGCGGCGTCCCTGCCCGACCGCATCCTGAACCCGGCGGCCATTCTCGTCATTGCCGATGACGATGCCGATCTCGGTGATCCCGGCATCGCGCACGGCCTCGATCACGCGGAAGAGCACCGGCTTATTGGCGACCGGTATCAGTTGTTTTGCGTTGGTGTAGGTGAGCGGATAAAGACGTGAGCCTTTGCCGCCGCTGAGAATGAGCGCTTTCATGGCGGGTCTCCATCAATTATTGAGACAATACGCGAAAAACCGGCAAATCCGGGGGAGCGGGGCGTTGACTATCGCAGACAACCGGTTTACCGGCGGAAGTGTGATCCGTTATCGGTGGTCAGAATTCAGCAGTCAGATTCTGTCACCCGCTCACTGCGAATTCTGACCGTAATAGCCGTACATGCCGCCTTCCAGAGCGGCGTTGTTGAGCACAGCGCCCACCAGATTCGCATTGACTTTTGCCAAAAGGTCTTTGGCGCGCTGGGCATGCTCGCGCCGCGTGTGCCCGGCGCTGACGACCAGCAGCACGCCGTCGACCTTGGCGGCCAGCAAGGCTGCGTCGGTGACGGCAATCACGGGGGGGGCGTCGACCAGCACCAAATCGGCATCAGCCATGGCCTGACTGAGCAGCCCGTTCATGCGCTCGGAGGCCAGCAGATCGGCGGGGTTGGGCGGCAAGGGGCCGCTGGTCATCACGCGCAGATTGGATACGCTGGTATTTTGCAGGGGCAGGGGCGTGGTCGGGTCAAGCAGGGATGTGGTGACGCCGGTATTGTTGCCCAGCCCGAAAAGCTCGTGCAGGCGGGGACGTCGCAGGTCGCAGTCGAGCAAGACGACGCGTTTGCCAGCCTGAGCGTTGATCACGCCGAGATTGGCGAGCGTGGTGGATTTGCCTTCGTCGGGCGCGGCGCTGGTCACAAGCAGGCTGCGTAGGGGATTATCCAGGCTGGAGAATTCCAGATTGGTGCGCAGGCTGCGATAGGCTTCAGCCTGGGGCGACCGCGCATCGGCCAGTGTGATAAGTTCGGTCATGGGTTAGGTGTCGGGTAAATGGTTATCAGTGGGCAGTATTCAGTGGTCAGTAATCAGCGACCACCGATCACCGATCACTGACTTCAGGTTTGCGGCACGGGG
>JAGFJG010000086.1 GCA_024102915.1 Caldilineales bacterium | reverse complement strand
ATCTATTTCCGATTAGAAAATCAGCCACAAATTTCACCAATTGGCACGAATTGAAGTCTTTTATTCGTGTGAATTCGTGCCATTCGTGGCAAAAACGAATAACAACACTGTACAGGGAGACTACCTAGATTTCGCAGATGGTTTCTATTTTCATCCATCTGCGAAATCTGCGGTTATCATGCCGCCTCGATTGCGGCCTGACCGGGCAGTGAAGGGGCAGCATCCGGCGTCTCCTCGGCGGATTCATCCGTGAGGTGTTGGTAGACCCTGGCGTACATCGTCAGCACCAGCGTCTGCACAAAACTCACGGCGAGGAGATTGATGACTGCATAGAGCAACCCGCCCAGCACAAGCAGGAATGAATTGGCGGCGGCCGGCGTTGAGGGCACGCCGCTCTCGATCAACCCGCCGACCATGCTGAAATAGCTCGTCATCCAGGCGCCGGTCAGGGGCAATGACGCCAACTGCATGATGAAATACACGGCGATCTTCAGCGCCGCCACGATGAGAAGAAAGACGATCATGGGGCCGAGATTGCGGCGCGCCAGTCGCCAGCCTTCCGAGATTGCGGAACCCAATGTTCGCTCGCCCTGCACGGCCGACTGGTACATCAGCGGGGCGAAGATGCCTCGGATTACGGCGATCAGCAGCCCCAGACACGCCACCGCCGCAAAGACCATGAAGATGCTGCCCAGCGCCGCCATGATCCCGGCGACATCGTCCCCCCTGCCGTTACCGCTGGCAGCGCTCCCGATCATTGCGAACAGCCCGGCCATTGCAAACCCGATGCCGCAACCCACGACCAGGAATTCGAGCAGCCACCATATCAGATCGATCACGAACATACGCGGGCTGCGCCGCAATCCGGTCTCCACCCCGCGACCGAAGTCAGTCGGCTGCTTGCGCCAGGCCCTGCCCGCCTCACCGATGGTGGCGCCGCGCATGAAAAGATTGAGGACATAGCCGATAATCCCGAAACAGCCGAGCAGCCCCAGGGCCCCGAAAAACCAGCTCAGGCTGCCGAACATCGCCGCCAGCACTTCCTCCGGGTCGCCCGGCGCATTGAATACCGGATCGGTAATCATGCGCATGAGATTGGATTGCCAGCCCATGACCAGGGCCAGATAGATGCCGACGCCCAGTGAACTCAGCGCTACACCGATCAGACCAAATAACCACAATTTCTTTTCTTGCCAGATCAACCGAAACGAACTGCCGATGATTTCTCCGTATGGCATTTTGTCCTCCACAGTGAGAGCTACAGCGAAAATGGCGGATTACATTCGTTTTCTGACCAATAGGCTATTGAGGTCAGAAAAACAATCATATTATACCATGATCTGACCGAAAAATCAGTAATTGGTCAGAGTCTAGCGTCCCAAAATCGCCGCGGGCAGATAGCCCAACGAGCGCTCTCGCAAGGCCAGGCAGACGACAACATAAGTGGCCAGGCCGATCAGACCGGCCCCCACCAGGCTGACCAGGGCGTTCAGCTCCGCCGTATCCGCAAAGCGCAGGGCCAGCAACATCACCGTCGCCATGATCACGCTGGCCAGCGCCACTCGCCCCAGCGTGCGGAGTGTCGCCCCGCCTTCCAACGCTCCCCACCGCTTGCGCAGAATCGCCATCAGGCCCAGGACTTCCAGCGACACCGCAATGGAATTCGCCAGAGCCAGCCCGCCATGACCGAGGATGCGCATCAGCACAATGCCCAGGCCGATGCTCATCGCCCCCGAAGCTGCCGCCAGATAGAGCGGTGTAAGCGTATCCTTCTGGGCGAAGAAAGCGCGTGCGACCAGTTCCAGGCAGGAATGGCCGACAAGCCCCACCGCAAAGAAACTGAGCGCCACCACGATCGCCTGGATAGCGTCGGCATCGAAACTGCCGCGCTGATAAAGGAATTCGAGGGCAAGCGGCCCCAGGATAATCAGACCCAGGCTGGCCGGAACCGTGAGGGCGATGACGGCGCGCAAGGTTTCGCCCAGCGTGATGCGCAGGCCGCCGATATCATGTTTCGCTGCCAGTTCCGCCATCGTGGGGAACGCCACCAGACCGAACGCCGTGCCGATCAGGGTTTCCGGCAATTGCATCACGTCCCAACCCCATTCCAGGGCGCTGACGCTGCCTCCGCCTAGCCGTGACGCCAGGTTAGTCGTCAGTATCAGCGTCAATTGAAATACCGCCAAATCCAACACCCGAGGCCCCATCAGCACAAACACGCGATGAACCGCCTCGCCTCGCAGGTCGAGCACTGGATACCAGCGAAACCCGAAATGGATCAGGCCAGGGATTTTGATCGCCAGATGGAGGACGGAACCCACCACGGCGCCAATTGCCAGGCCTTTGACGCCCATGGTCGGGGCCAACCACAGCGCGCCCATCGCAATCCCCAACGGATAGACGACGGCGGCCAGTGCAGGCAATAGGAAATGCTTGAACGCCTGCAACACACTGCTCTCCACCGAACTGATGCCAAACAGGATCGTCGAAATGAGCACGAGCCGCATCAACGCTGCGGTCTCGGCCTGCAGGGCAGGATCGAAGCCGGGGGCGATGAGCACCCGCACGAGCCAGGGCGCCGACAGGGCTGCCAAAGCGGCAAAGGCAGCCACGATTAGCACGACCAGATTCGTGATGGCGCTGGCCAATCGCCATGCCCCCTGCCGATCTTCCTCGGCCAGGAAATCGGCGAACACGGGGATGAAAGCCGTCGCCAAAGCCCCACCCGCAACCACCGCAAACAAAAGGTCGGGCAGCTTGAACGCTGCATAATAGGCGTCAAGCTCCGGCCCGATGGTGAAATAGCGCGTGATGACGATGTTGCGCAGGAATCCGGCTGCCGCCGCCAACAAAAAGGCGCCCCCAACCAGTAATGTGTTGAGGGCGATATGGCGATTGCGAGTGCGCTGCTCCGCTATTGCGCCGCCGTCGCCCCCTGCCGGAACCACTGTCCCTGGCGTCTCTTTCGCTTGTTCCGGCGTCATCACACGCCCTATGATCCGCTATTAAAACTGGCCAGGGCGTCGGCAGCCGGCTGGAAGTTGGGGTTGAGCGTCAACGCCTGGGTGAAGGCTGCTTGCGCCGCCTCGATGTTTCCCATTCCCTCCAGACCCTTGCCTCGCCAGTAATGCAACTCCTCGACGGTGTCGGTCGTCCTGATTGTGGCATCGGCCAGGGCGACCACTTCCTGAAAACGGCCGGTTTCGGCGTAAGCCTGGAACGGGCCAAACTGATACCAAAGCATCCGCCAGGGCAACCCGATCACGCGGGCACGGTCAAATGCGGCAGCGGCTTCGTCGTAGCGCTCCAGCGCCGCCAACGAAGTGCCGAGATTGAACCAGGCGAAGGCATCGTCAGGATTCGTTTCAATCTCGGAACGGGCTTCACGCTCGGATTGCAGCCACATCACCCCGGCATCCTTGAAATCGCCCAGGATGCTGGCGACGAGCGGCCATTGATCCGGCTCATAAACCAGAAGGTATGGCCGGTTGAACACTTTCCACAACGCTTCCGTCTCGTCGTAAGGGAGAGAAATCCCACGATAGGGCTCGCCTTTCTTCAGACCATCGCTGACATAGGCGTCATAAGCAATCCATTTCTGTTGCTGGTCATCGTAGCCCGTGAGCAACCGATAATGGCCCATGCCATCGTTGGGGTGCTGTTCCAACCAGGTTTCGACCAGAACAGGCAGGCCGTTGCTCAGCAGTAATCGCAGCGTCTCCTCATCGCCATTCGTCACGACGGCGGCCTCATAGCCCTGGCTGCGGGCGTAGGCGGCCAGCTCGTCCAGATTCACATTCTTGTCGTCGGGATGGGGACGCAGTTTCTTGCGGATGTCCTCCTGCGTGAGGGGGCTGCCAAAATAGCTGAGCTGCATCGACAGGGTGGCCGGGCCGCAATTGTTCCAGGTTTGCCAGGCATGAGAAAGCCCTTCGAGGGCGACAGAGGCTTGGACTGGCCGATGCAACGGTGCGGGCGTGGCCGTGCTGGTCGGGATTGGGCTGGGCGTCGGCGAGGCGGTCGATTTGATGCGCTTCGGCGCCGTCAATCGCACCGGCGTCGATGTCGGTTTGGCCGGGCGATTGGCGGGCGATGGCGACGGTAGCTTTGTGGGGATGATTGCCACATCCACCGGCAGGGGCGTGGGCACGAGGATGGGGTGAGGATTGGGCTGGCGGGCGGAAATCTCGGCCCGCACACGGGTCGCCAATCCCAGAGGGCCGCCATAGCGAAGGCTGCCGGCGGTGAACACCACAAGCAGGATCAGGCCGGAA
Organism: Caldilineales bacterium; assembly: GCA_024102915.1. Classification (GTDB taxonomy): domain Bacteria; phylum Chloroflexota; class Anaerolineae; order J102; family J102; genus JAGFJG01. Next base: position 17,880 of record JAGFJG010000086.1, on the reverse strand, counting down.
AACAGGGCCAGCAAGAACAGATATCGTCTCATGAGAAAGCCATCATATCATCAGTTGGCGAGACGTACAGGGTGTTTGTCTCACATTTACTCTACGATCCGATGACGTTCATGGTTCCCCCGCCAATCTCGTCGTCCAACGCTTCCCTATGTTACCCGCTCCACCGATATCACATTGCGGACCTGCTCGATACGATTGACGATCCGGGCGAACTGCTGGGCATCCGACACATGCAGCGTCATATAGATTGATGCAGTCCTGTTCTGGGGATCGGTGACGGTGTTCGAGGCGCTGATGTTGATCCCCTCGGCTGCCACGACGCTGGTGATATCGCGCAGAAGGGCCGCCCTATCCCAGGCATGAATGACGATGGGGACGGGATAGGTGGTTTGCGCCGGGCCCCAATCCACCTGCAGCAGCCGTTCGGGGTCTGTGCAGTTCAACACGTTCGGGCAGTCGGCGCGGTGCACAGTGATCCCGCGCCCCCGCGTCACATAGCCTACGATGGGCTGGCCGGGTAATGGTTTGCAACACTGGGCAAGCCTTGTCAGCAAACCCTCTGTCCCCACAATCGAAAGCTGCTCAGGGGATAAGTCTTCCTGAGCCTGCGACGGCAGCTTCTGCTCTTCCTGGGGCGTAGACTGATTTTTAATCAGCGACAGCGCGCCGGCGATTTTTTCGACGGATATGTCGCCGTAGCCGATCGCCGCCAGGAAATCATCGAGGATTTCGTAATCCATCACCCGCGCCACGTCTTCATAGCTGGTCGCTCGCAGCCCGAATTGTTTGAGCATGCGGTCGAGGGTCTGGCGGCCGGCCACGATATTCTGCTCACGATCCTGCTTGCGGAACCAACTGCGAATCTTGGCGCGTGCGCGATTGGTGCGCACAAAACCCAGGTTCTTGTTCAACCAATCCCGGCTGGGGCCGCCCCGCTTGGTGGTGATGATCTCGACCCGATCCCGGTTCTTGAGTTGATGATCGAGCCTCACCATTTTACCGCTCACGCGGGCGCCACGGCAGCGATGGCCTACCTCGGTGTGGATGTAATAGGCGAAATCGATTGGCGTAGAGCCAGTGGGCAGGCTGATGATGTCGCCCTTTGGCGTAAAGGCATAGACACGGTCGCTGAACAGGTCAGTGCGAATGGTCTCGACCATCTCGGTGGCGTCGTCCGAATCTTCTTCATATTGGGTCAGCGCCCGCAGCCACGCCACTTTGTTGGCGAATTCCGCATCGAATTTCTGGCCGCCTTCCTTGTAGCGCCAGTGCGCGGCCACCCCCTGTTCCGCCAGATCGTGCATCTCGCGAGTGCGAATCTGCACTTCCATGTGTTTTCTGCCAGGGCCAATCACGGCAGTGTGGAGAGACCGATACCCGTTGTCTTTGGGGCGAGCGATGTAATCGTCGAACTCGCCGGGCACCGGCTTCCAGCGCGTGTGCACCAGGCCCAACACAGCATAACAATCGCCCACGGTATCGACGATGACGCGAAAACCGTGGGCGTCGTAGACCTCTTCGAAGGGGATGCCTTTGCGCTGCATCTTACGCCAGATCGAATAGATGTGCTTGGGACGGCCCGACACACTGCCCTCGATGCCGGCTTTCTCCATATCTTCTTCGATCAGCCCCACAACCTCGGCGATGAACTGTTCCCGGCTGGCGCGCTTTTGGGCGATGCTGCTGCGCAACTGCGCATAGAGCATGGGCTGCAAAGTCTGCAACGCCAGGTCTTCCAACTCCCACTTGATCTGCCACATGCCCAGGCGGTTGGCGACCGGGGCATAGATATCGAGAGTCTCACGGGCAATGCGACGGCGCTTATCTTCATTGCTGATGTGATAAAGCGTTCGCATATTATGCAGCCGGTCGGCCAGCTTGATCACCAGAATCGACGGGTGCTCGGCGCTGCTGAGGAAAAGCTGACGCATATTCTCAGCCCACTCCCCCTGGCGCGAGGGAGCCGCCCGCTGTTCGCCATTGGGGGACGGCGGCTTAGAAATGCCCTGATGTGCGTTGTTGGAAGATTCGAGGTCGTTGCTGGTGTTGGCTGTCAGTTTGGTCACGCCCGACACCAGATCGGTGACTTTGCGTCCGAACTGTTGCTGGACCATGTCCATGGTATAGCCGGTGTCTTCCACCACATCGTGAAGAAGACCGGCTGCTATCGTCTCTGCGTCCGCCCGCAAATCGGCCAGAATATCGGCGACGGCCAGCGGATGGGTGATATAGGGATCGCCAGAAACCCGGAATTGACCTTCGTGCTGTTTTTCCGCCACCTCATAGGCGCATCGAACCACCGCTCGCTCATCATCGGTGAGGTAGCTGAGTTTATCAAGCAGTTCGGGGAATTTCGGTGACCTGTATTTTGCCATTTCGGCTAACTATCTCGTGCCATTGAGCCAGGCGGAAATACGATTCTGGCGCTAGATACCATGACAGGGACGGCCCGACTTTGCGAGCGTCCCTGCTTTTGATACCAGTATTATAGCCTTTTTCCAGCCAAGCGCAATGCGAATATTGCAGGTCTTGTGTGACCAAAGCTTCGGAGCCCGGACATAAAAACTCCCTCTCCGGGTCAGGGAAGAGGGAGGGACATTGAGGGGTTTTCCACCTAATATGAGGTAGTTCTAGCCACCCATCTCATCTTCACCCTCTTCCTGCTCGCAAGGGTGCCAAAGTTCCTTATCCGGATCTGAGGGCGAGATGACGGCGAAGTTCACTGCATACTTATCGACTTGTCTCCCGCCTACATTCCTCACATAGCAACTGACCGAATATTTCGCATCAAAATCACCTTCCAAAACACGTGCTCGGATATCTTCGACGGTCAACTCATAGAGCTGCGTATGTCCCTTTTCCGGATCAGCCACGGGGAATGCGGTGATTGATACGACGTTATGAGCATGCAGGTCCTCCAGCTTAAAACGCCGCCGTACGCCTGGAGCCAGCGATCGCGAAGAGACGCACGTGTAAATGCTTACGTCAGCCATGACTCACCTCCTTGAGTGAGCGATAGATATTTGATTGTGTGTGGAAAACACCGACGGGTGAACAATTATTGATCCAAAGTATCTCGCGGTCAATACCTTTTTTCAAATAGACGGAATTCTTCTGGCTGAGAGTCACTACCTATTGAGCATTAGACTGAAAGTAAGGATTCGTCATTACGGCGGGGAAGGCGCTATAATGGGCGGCTGGACGCCTACGAGCGCAGCTCTGGGCGGCCCTTTGTTGTTACCCTATCCCGCACTCAGTTGGAGGACAGGCTCCGTGGTTCTCAATCGATTTCGTCGCTCGACCATTGACAGTGAAGACCAGCAAAAGCTGGATAAAAGTCTGGAAAAGACCCGGCGCGGCGTTTTGGGTCGGATTGGCGATCTATTCCAGGCGAATGAGATCAGCGATGAGTTGTGGGATGAGTTAGAAGAACTGCTGATCATGGGCGACGTGGGCGTCGATACCACTTTGAAGCTGGTCGAGGCCACAAGGACGCGCGTGCGCAAACAGGGCATCAAAAGCGCCAAAGATGCCTATGTGGCTTTGCAAGAGGAAATGGTCACGTTGTTGCGGGCGGATGCGCCGCCGCTTGATATCGACAACCGCAACCGCCTGCTCACCGTCGTCCTTGTTGTGGGCGTCAACGGTTCGGGCAAGACGACGAGCATCGGCAAGCTGGCCCGCTATTATCGGCACAAAGGCAAACGCGTGGTTTTGGCCGCAGGCGACACATTCCGGGCGGCGGCCATCGACCAGTTGAAAGTCTGGGGAGACCGCGCCAAGGTCTCGGTCATCGCCCACGAGCCGGGGGCTGATCCCGGCGCTGTGGTCTATGATGCCATCCGGGCCAGCCAGGAATCCCGCGATGCCGATATCCTCATCGTCGATACGGCCGGGCGTCTGCACACGAATTTTAATCTGATGAAAGAGATGGAGAAGATCCGCAATGTGGCGCAGCGCCAGGTGCACAAAGCGCCGCACGAGGTGCTTCTGGTGCTCGATGCCACCACCGGGCAGAACGCCGTCACGCAGGCCCAGAAATTCGGCGAAAGCGTGGCCGTAACCGGCGTGATCCTCACGAAGCTGGACAGCACGGCCAAGGGCGGCGTGGTGTTGGCTATCGCCGACCAGTTGGGCGTGCCGGTGCGCTTCGTTGGGACTGGAGAGAAGATCGAAGATATCGCCGAATTCGATCCGTGGGTTTTTGTCGAATCCCTGTTGGCGCACGGCGATTGACGAATTCGCAGATTTCACAAATTACCACAACGATCCCAAACACAAAATTCAAACTAAAGCCTGCAAATCGGGAGTATCGAAATGAGCGAAACAAAAACATTGTTGGAATCGCTGGAAATGCGTCTCCAGACGATCAGGGGGCGTCTTTGACTGGCCTGGCAAACTAGCTGAACTGGACAAACTGGAGAAGACGGCGGCGGATCCAGATATCTGGTCCGACCCGAAAGCCGCACAGACGACCATGCGGCGGCTGTCAACGCTGCGCGAACAAATCAATAGCTGGGAACAACTCAGCCGGCAGGTGACGGACGCCCTCGAACTGCTGGAATTGGCCGAGATGGAGGAAGACGAGGAAACGTTGGAAGCCGTCGCTGCCGAAGCGCAGGAATTGGAAGCGGCCATCGACCAGCGTGAACTCAGTCTGGCTCTCTCGGGCGAGATGGATGACTCGGACGCCATCCTGGCCATCCACGCCGGCGAAGGCGGCACCGAAGCGCAAGACTGGGTGGAGATGATGCTGCGCATGTATTTGCGTTGGGCCGAGCGTCACGACTACAAGACCACTATTGCCGATACCACGCCGGGTGAAGAGGCCGGGATCAAGAGTGTGACGGTCGAGATCGAGGGGCCGTGGGCCTATGGCTATCTCAAGGGCGAAAAGGGCAATCACCGCCTCGTGCGTATCAGCCCATTCGATGCCAGCAACCGCCGCCACACCTCGTTCGCCCAGGTCGAAGTCCTGCCCCTGCTCGACGACGACATCGAGATCGATATCCATCCCAATGACATCAAGATGGATGTATTTCTGTCAGGCGGAGCGGGCGGTCAGAATGTGCAAAAGAATGCCACGGCTGTGCGGCTGACGCATATCCCCACCGGCATCGTCGTCACCTGCCAGAACGAACGCAGCCAGACCCAAAATCGGGAGACGGCCATGCGCGTGTTACGCTCCCGCCTCTACGAGATCGAACTGGCCAGGAAAGAGGAGCAGGAAGCGGAATACCGCGGCGGTTATGTCAAGGCCGGGTTCGGCACACGCATCCGCAACTATGTGCTGCATCCCTACCAGATGGTGAAAGATGAGCGCACGAGCTATGAAACCGGCAACACCGGCGCAGTGCTCGACGGCGATCTCGACGATTTCATTGACGCCTGGCTAAAGTTGCAGGTGGGTGGCAGGGAGTCGTCGCCTTAGGTTGACCTGCCCGGAGAATTCCATCCGCAGATGACACAGATTTCGCGGATAGCCGCTTTTCTTTCATCAGCGAAATCTGTGAAATCTGTGGTTCCGTCTGAAAAGTCGCCACAAAACAAGAAACCGCCTCGCATGAGGCGGTTTTGATTTGGCTGGGGGACAGGGACTCGAACCAGCAAGAACGATTGTCAATAGATAACACTTCGCAATGGGAACCTTGTACATACTTGTTTCCCATATACCTTATTGTTGCTTTCCCATGACACAGATCATTGTGCCAAAAACCGAATATTGTTATAGTTCATCTCGCGACCGACATTTCCACACCACAAGCCTCCCTCGCTTAGTCCTCTCGCCTCTCATAACCGAAAGACATTCTGGCCGATGCCATGACGTCCGCTGTACTCGTCGCTACCCTTGGCTCAGAGCCTCAAATCATACCATTAGCTATACAGTTGTTGGCGCGCGCCGATTATCTTGTAGACGAAGCCATCGTTGTTCACACCGATGCGAAACTCACTCCCGTTGCCGCCAGCCTTAGCGACCTCAGGTCGGCGTTCGCTTTGCATCCCGAATGGCCGGCGCTGACCAGTGTCCAAGTTGACATTCCTGACTTATTGGACGACAAGGAGCACCTGGCATTCGCAGATGCCATCTATCATCTCCTGCGGGGAAGATTGGCGCGCCACCAACAAGTCCACATGTTATTAGCAGGTGGTCGCAAATCCATGGCCTTGTTAGGGATGGCCATCGCTCAAATCCTCTTTAGTCCCGATGACCACGTCTGGTACCTGTATTCGGACGAACGCTTGCGCCAATCGGGCCGCATGAACCTGCAACCGGATGACGATGCTCGCTTGGTTTCCATTCCTCTAATGCGCTGGTCTCTGGCTCCACCCATCCTCACCGAACTGGCTACTGCCAACTCACCTCTCGAGGCATACACCTGGCACGCACAGCAGACACTCATCCGCAAGCGCAACTTCTGGGAAGCTGAATTGACTCCTGCCGAACGTGAAGTGGCTGAGACTGTCGTTCGCACCGGCGCCACCGATGTCGAAATATCCCAGATGCTCCATAAGAGCCAACGTACGATCAGCCACCAACTAGTAACAATTTATAGCAAACTCAGGCTTTTCCTGGGTGTACGTGATGATGTCAGAGTTGATCGGTACACACTGATCAGTCAATTTGCCCAACTTTTTCCACCAATTCCACGAGAATAGGTAGATTTACGGATGCCGCAAAACATCGACACCGATACAATATCATCAAGACCGGTCCCGGTGCTTCGTCGGGGCGCATTTATGGCGAGAGAAATGTAGCTATGACGAGGCACCCCTATTTTCTGAGATAAAGAACCACATGAACCAACAAACTTATCTGAGCGCCTTGGCGGGACTCCTTCATGACATTGGTAAATTTATGTTGCGGGCGGGCGAAGGGGGCACTCGCACATGGGATGAAACAGCAGAGCAAGATTTCAAATATAAACATGCGCTTCTCTCTTCAGATTTTGCCGAGAAGTTCATACCCGATCTCTGGCGGGTAGCGGTCAAGAATCCGGTCGCCAATCACCATCGTCCACAAAGTAGAGACGATCTCGCGGTGACTTTGGCTGATCGGCTCTCGGCTGGCGAGCGTGATGATGCCACTCCATCCAAACCCGGTGAACAAGCTTACCAACAACTGCTCTCCATCTTTTGCTCTGTGCAGGCGGATGGTATTACATCGCCTCAGGAACTCTATCTACCACTGACTGTACTGAAAATGGAGCGATCCACTCTGTTCCCCGCTCATACCTGGCCTGAGCGGCAGGTCAAAGATGCATACCAGGGGCTATGGGAAGAATTGCAGCAAGCCGCCGCTCAATTGCGCAATGCTCATGATGACGACGGCGATCTTCCCGCTTTCCTTGAGACCATGCTGCTATTACTACAGCGATATCTGTGGTGCAGCCCCTCAGCTTATTGGCGCACACGACCGGATGTCAGCCTGTATGATCACTGTCGGATGACAGCAGCTTTGGCAGCAGTTTTCGCCAGCAGTGAGCTTGACGAGGCTAGACTCAAGGTTTTGATTGATCAGCGGGAGATCAGCGACGAATTAGCTTTACTAGTCGGAGGCGACATCAGCGGCATTCAGGACTTTATCTATACGATCTCCAGCCGTGGCGCTGCCAGCGCATTAAGAGGCCGCTCCTTTTATTTGCAGTTGCTTACTGAGGCGATCATTCGATACATCCTCAATGAGTTTGAACTGCCCATTACCAATTTGATATATGCAGGCGGCGGTAAATTCTACATTCTGGCGCGGCCTTCGGACGCCGCCAGGATACCAGCCATTCAGCAACATATCAGTCGCATCCTACTCCAACATCATCGGGGTGAACTATATGTCGCTCTGGCTGAGAAATCACTGACGGGCCGTGACTTCTACCAAGGGCGCATCAGCGAAGCATGGGCCGAGTTGGATAATCGACTACAGGGTGTGAAACTAAAACGCTTCTCCGAACTCGATGCAGAAGATTTAAGATGGCTATTCGAGGCTCATGGCGATGGCGGTAATGAAGACAGACAGTGCCAGGTGTGCGGACAGGAGCACATAGACGCCAAAGCCGATGACAATGTGCGAAAATGCCCGCCCTGTTTGTCATACGAAACACTGGGCGAAAAGCTGCGTTCGGCGCGTTTTCTACTGTTGCAGAGTATAGAATCGGCAAGCGTTGACATCAAGGCTTCTCCCGGTAATTGGCAGCAAAGCCTGGCCGCATTCGGTTTGCATGCAGACGTATCCGCTCAAGAGGATGAACTCGTCAAACGGGGTGAACGAGTTTGCGTTGTGCTTGCGCTCAAGGATGATGCTCTGGATGGTCTCTATCCGCAGGCAAAGAAAGCAGTCGGTCGCCGATTCCTGGTAAATGTTACGCCTACATTGAATGCAGATGAATGGCGGTCGGCCCAAAATGAGGGCTTGTCTGATCTCCCACGTGTCGGCAGCACTAAGCCATTTCACATCATGGAATGGCAGTCTCAAGGCGTCAAGCGTCTGGGTGTTCTGCGAATGGATGTGGATAATCTGGGCGGATTGTTTGCTGAAGGCCTGGCTGGGAAAGCTACCCTCTCGCGCGTGGCGTCGCTCAGTTTCGCCGTCAGTCTCTTCTTCGACGGCTGGGTGGAACAATTGGCGGTGCAGCAGGAATCTTCGCCAGAGGGCTGGGATGAAAGGCTTTACTCTATTTATTCCGGCGGCGATGACCTATTCTTTGTAGGAGCGTGGGATGCCATTGCCGAATTCGCCCGCCGGGTTCGCGCCGACTTGACGCCCTATGCCGCTTTTCATCCCGGCATCCATGCCAGCGCTGGCATCACTCTGGTGGGCGGAAAGTACCCCCTGTACCAGGCCGCGGGCGATGCCGGAACTGCTGAGGCCAGGGCGAAAGCGTTTCACACCGATTCACGTGCCAAGGACGCAATCTGTTTTCTGAATCAGGTGCAGCCATGGAGCCTATTCGGGCTCAAAGAATGCGATGAGCATGAGGAGTCCGTGCATGGCCTCATGCACTTGCTTGTAGGGATGTTGGATGATCGTGATGGCCAGCGCAAGGCTGCCCCCAAGTCTCTTCTCCGCAACATGTCCCTGCTCTATGCAGAGTATGCCGAGGCAGAGGAGAAGCGGAGAAAGGCCGGCAAAGATGTCAACCGCACGGGTCAGCCGCAGCCCTTATGGGGTCCCTGGATGTGGCGGGGGTTCTATATGCTGCGACGCATGGGCAAACGCACTGGCATCTCTGAGATCGATCACCTTGCCGACAAGCTACATGATGACGAATTTCGCAATATGGATTGGATCGGCCTGGCCGCTCGCTGGGCCGAATTGTATTCGCGCTAAACTCTCTTTGGAGGTATCTTATGCCCTCACCTATCGATCTATCAACCATCATCACTGATCCTGAAGGTGCGCCAGCGCTTGTTGTCCAGGCGGATCAGCTTGGCAGGAGCCTTAAGAATGGCGGCCTCGCCACAAATCAGATCCGGGCTTTGTTTGGAGAAGTGCGTCAAATCCAGGGTCAATGGAGTATGGACGACGAAGGTCAAAAAGCATTGGCCCGACGCCGACTCTACCTGCTAAAGCCCAAGATGGCCTATCGCGCTCGCAAGGAACGAGGCCGGGCCGTGGAAGAATTAGTCAATGTCTTGGACCCCGCCCTCGACTATGTGTTGAATGAAGAGGCTTCGGAGAAGCAATATGAAAACTTCACGCGCTTTGTCGAATTCTTCGAAGCCATCCTCGCTTATCACAAAGCGCATGGCGGCAATTGATCCCGCCTTCGATACGCAAATTTTCAGGAGTGTCTCCATGTCAAACAAAACCTTACAACTGCAGGGACGTGTTTTTGTCACCTTTAACATACTGGCTGCCACCGGTCTGCACATTGGCGGTTCGGATAGCGGCATCGAGATCGGCGGCGTGGACAAGACCGTGATCCGGGACCCGCTGACCAACCGGCCGTATATCCCAGGCTCCTCGCTCAAAGGCAAGATGCGGAGCTTGCTGGAGAAGTACAACGGCCTGGAACAGAACCAGCGCATTGGCCAGGGGTATATTCATTCCTGCCAGGAAGATGGTACGTATGCCGCCTGCAATGTCTGTCAGGTCTTTGGCGTGCCAGGTGAGCGCGACTTCGGCAGTCCCACGCGCCTGATCGTAAGGGATGTTCATATGGGCGATGCTGAAGCCAAACGCATCGCCGACATGGCGCGTACTGACCTGCCCTTCACCGAAGTGAAAACGGAGGTGTCGATTGATCGGGTCACCTCGGCCGCCAATCCGAGACAGATGGAACGTGTCCCTGCCGGCACTAGCTTTGGACCCGCTGAATTCGTCTACAGTATTTATGATGGGGACGATTGCGATGCCAGGAAAGATGTAGAACGGCTGCAATCATTGGCCGAAGGTCTGCAACTTCTGGCGGATGACTATCTCGGTGGTCTGGGCTCGCGCGGTTCAGGCAAAATCAACTTCCAAAAAATCAGGGTTACCCTGCGCCCGCAAGGGGCGTATCTGGAAGCTCCGGTTGAATTAGGCCAGTTCGATGATCTCGTCGATTTCGTACAGGGTCTGGGAGACATCCAGCACCAGGTGCGCATGCGGCTTGATCTCGAATAAGGAGACGACATGCCCGAAATCATCCCCTATCACCTCAGCTTTCACAGCGGCATGCGGGTGGGGACACATGGCGTCAACCTGGAGGAGACCAGCATTGGCATCCCCTCTGATACCCTGTTTGCGGCGCTGCTCCATGCCTGGCGACGGCTGGGGCATGACCCCGCAACTTTTGCTGATCCATTTTGCCAGCAGACGCCTCCGTTTTTGCTCAGTTCTGCGTTCCCATTTGTTGGCAAGGTGCACTTCTTCCCCATGCCACACGATCTTTCTTGTCTGTTCTCCCTGGAAACAATCAGACAACGTGGCAAAGCCCTCAAGCGCATCCAGTTCTTATCGCAGAATCTGGCGCTGATGGCTTTGGAAGGGCAAAAACTCGACGCTTACCTCTTCCCAGAAGACGAATACGCAGATCCCAGCCAGGGTCTGACGCTGCAACAGGGCGCACTATGGCTTACTACCGCAGAGGTCGAGCAATTGCCTGAGTCTGTGCGGCGCGAGAACCAGGCCAGCCGGCCCTTGCGCGCTCTCCGCTATCAACAGATTTACACCACATCCCGCGTACCTCGGGTGACCATCCAGCGCCACAATTCGGCTTCGAATATTTTCCACGCCGGTCGTACTGCCTTCGCCGCCGACAGCGGCCTCTGGTTTGGTGTGCAATGGATAGCGCCTGATCAGATAACTTCGGGCTTATCCTATCGCCAGGCAGTGGAGACTGCCCTTAGTTTGTTGCAGGACGATGGTTTGGGCGGTGAACGTTCCACAGGCTATGGCGCTTTTAGCGTGGAAAGCGGCGATGTCGTGTCGATGCCCGATCCGCAATCCCAAGGACGCGCCTGGCTGTTTAGCCGCTACCATCCCACCACTCAGGAACTCCCGGCAGCCCTTGCCACGGCAGGCGCAGCATACAGACTGACATCGGTGTCGGGATGGTTGAATTCGCCCGATGGACCGGCACAACGCCGCAAACAGTTGATGCTCGTGACAGAGGGCAGCCTTGTCGCCTTACCCGGCCTGCCAGCAGGCGACATTGTCGATGTCAGACCCACGTACGAGAACCCGGCCGGGGATATCCCCCACCCTGTCTACCGCTATGGCTTCGCCCTGGCGGCCGGCTTGAAGGAGGCCCAGCATGGCTGACTACACCCTTTACGATCTCACCGTGTCTCTGCTTACGCCCCTGCACGTCGGTAATGGCGTCGAATTATTGCACGAGTACGATTACGCAATCCATAAGGGCAAGACATGGCGCATCAATGAGATGAAATTGCTGGATGCCCAGAATGTGGAGGATTCACGGCTGGCAAAGCAGTTAGCCCGCACCAAGCCGACCCAGCTTCTCAATCCTTCGGACTTCGATCCCGGCAGCGAATTCTTTCGCTATGTCCTCGATGGAACCCCTCGTTCTAGCGGCGAAGGCGCGCAATTGCGCGAGCAAATCAAGGACTCCTATGACAGACCCTATCTCCCTGGCAGCGGGCTTAAAGGCGCACTACGCACCGCCATTGCCTGGCATGGCTGGGGCGTACGCCGCATGCGGCCCGATATTCGCCAGGTGGGGCGGCGCAGGCAGTGGGCGGGCCAGGAATATGAACATACCCTGTTGGGACGTAACCCCAATCATGATCTGCTCCGAGCTTTGCAGGTGAGCGACAGCCAGCCCGTGTCTACCAATGAACTCATGGTCTTGAATGTGCGAGTGCTGAACCGGGTTGGCAATCTTTCGGGGGCCCCTGTCGAAATGGAAGCCTTACGGCCCGATACCAAATTCAGCCTTTCCCTGAAGTTGGATAGGGTTCTGTTCTCGGATTGGGCCCGCCGAGGCGGACTGCAACTGGAAGGGCGGGAGTGGTTGGAACAATTGTCTGCCGTCGTCAACCAACACAGCCAGGGTCACGCCCGAAGCGAGGCCAAATGGTTTTCGCAGATGAAGGGCGCCGACCGCATTGCAGGTTTTTACAATCAATTGGCCGCCGCCAAGCTTCCCGCCAACCGCTTCATCGTGCAGTTGGGTTGGGGTACCGGTTGGGACGACAAAACTTTTGGTTCGCGCTTGCAGGCTGACAGTCAGTTTATGGAGCGGCTAATCAGCGACCACCGGCTGGCCCGTGGCCGCCGGGAACAGGGCGATCCCTTCCCCAAGAGCAGGCGCGTGGCCGTGGGATTTCGGGCCGGGCCTGGCAACCAGACGGAGGAGATCGCCGCCACGCCTCTGGGCTGGGCGCTGGTTGAGATGAGAGTGAGGTCAAATTGAAACTATTAACTTTTCTGGGCGCGGCCAAAGCTTACCCGACAACATATGTCATGCCCGATGGCCGCGAGCACACCGCCCCTTTCTGCGGCGTGGCGCTGGCCCGCTTCTATCCTGACATTGACATGCGGGTTTTTGTCACAACCAAAGCCAGGGAACAACACTGGGCCACATTCAAAGGATTGACGGAGGATTACGTCGCCAGTCTTACGCCGGTCGATATCAGTGACGGCGAAACCGAAGAGCGACTCTGGCGCATCTTCCAGGCCGTGGTCGAAAACGTGGAAGCAGGCGAAGCCGTGATTTTCGATATCACGCATGGGTTTCGATCGCTGCCGTTCCTCTCCTTTTTGGCGGCGGCCTACCTGCGCACCGTGAAATCCATCGGCCTGCAAGCTGTTTTGTATGGCAACTACGAAGCCCGTGACCAATCGGTGCAGCCGAATCGAGCGCCCATTATCGACATGACGCCCTTTGTCGCTTTGCTTGATTGGATGGTGGCTGCGGATCGCTTTGTCCGCTTTGGCGACGCCCATGACCTGGCGGAACGGCTGCGCGCACAACGACCCGACTATCAGGCGCAGCAGGCCAGCGACGAAATCCGGGATCAGGCCATCCGCATGAGCCAGGCCGCTACGGCCCTGGACGGCGTCTCGTTGGCCTTGCGGCTGATCCGGCCATCTGAGGCCATGACAGCCAGCGCCCAACTTCAGACGAAATTGATCGACGCCACAGCCACCGTGCAGCAATACGCCCTACCCTTCGCCCCGCTCTCCCAACAGGTAACCGACGCGTTCGCACCCCTGGCTTTAGGTGAGCATGAGCAAAAGGCGGACCGGGTCGCCGCCCTGGCCCGTGAACGGCGGATGGTTCACTGGTATCTGGAACGTTCGCAATATGTGCAGGCGCTGGCCGTAGCCCGAGAATGGGTCATCTCGTGGGCGATGGCGCAGTTGGCCATGCCAGAGCTGACGGACAGACAACATCGCGAGGAAGTCGAAAAAGCTTTTGGCAGAGCCAACGATCAACGGCAGCGCCAGCGCGGTGCGTTTGACGACGAGACTTTTTCGACCGGTTTGACGCTGCGGTCGCTGAACCAGATCGCCGACGCCCTCAAGCTGTTCGCTGAGTTGGGCAATGCCCGCAATGATCTGCTCCATGCCGGCAAGCGGCCCGGCCCATTGGCCGCCGTCGATATGGAAAACAGCGTCAAACGTTTGTGCGGACGCCTTGACCAATTGCCCTTGCCCGGCGGCGGCGACTGAGCCGCCAACCTGATTACTGACTATGATCCTGCTCAATTTTTCCCATCCCATCACCCCGGCCCAGCAAGAACAGATCGAAGCGCTGACCGGGCAGGCTGTCGACCGGATTGTCAGCATTCCCACCCAGTTCGACGAACAGACGCCCTTTATCTCCCAGGCGGAGATGCTGATCGGCCAGGTCGAATTGTCGGCGGAGGCATGGCAAGGAGAACCAATCCTGGTGGTCTTGCCCTCGCTCAATTTCATTTCCGCCCTGTTGCTGGCCGAATTGCACGGGCGCATGGGGTATTTCCCGCCGGTGGTGCGCACACGCCCGGTGGAGGGCGCGCTGCCCAGGCGTTTTGAAGTCGCCGAGATTCTGGATTTGCAGGCCGTGCGCGAGGCCGCTCGTCGCCAGAGGTGATGCCGTGGAACTGCTTTCGATTGTCCTCAGATTGAAACCATTGCCGGCGGAGCGGCCGCCCGAATCCTGGCCCGCCTGGTGGGGGCGCGCTGCACACGCCCTCCTTTTTAGCCTGGTTCATCAACAGGATCCGGAACTGGCTGCCGCGCTCCATGCCGGCCAGGGGCCGCAACCGTTCACCGTTTCCAACCTGCTCGGTCGTTTCGAACATGATCGACCTGTGCCGGAAGAGAGTTACACGCTGCGCCTGTGCGGGCTGAACGCAACGCTTTGCGAGATCCTGCGCACCGCAGCCCATCAGGGCGCGCTGGCGCCCGGCCAGACGCTGGAGCTGGATTTTCAGCCTTTCCGCATCGAGGGGCTGGCGACCGAGGAACATCCCTGGGCGCGGGCGGGGCGCTATGCCGACCTGGCCGCCGACGCGCTGGCGCCCGGCCAGACGCCGCGACGTTTCGAGATGCAGTTCGCCAGTCCCACCACCTTCAAATCCGGCGGCAAGCATGTTCCTATCCCCATGCCCGACCTGGTTTTTGGCAGCCTGCTCGATCGGTGGAATGCGCTGGCGCCCCTGGCCTTCCCCGCCGAAGCCCGCCGCTATGCCAGCGAATGTCTGGCGCTCTCACGGTACCGGCTGCAAAGCCGCGCCGTGCCCATCAAGGGGGGCGGTTTGAGGGTGGGTGCGGTGGGCAAGGCGACCTTTGCCACGCTCAATTACGATCATTATTGGATGGGCGTGATGGCGGCGCTGGCCCGGTTCGCTCTTTTTGGCGGCGTCGGCGGCGGCACGACCATGGGCATGGGCCAATGCCGGCTGATCGCCGCCAGCACGTAGCCGGTCGCACCTTAACAATCTCATATTTCTTTTTTCTCGTGGAGCGCTGAATTCAGATGTATCCGGTTTATGTGGTTCAACAAGGCGCGTTGGTCAATATCGCCGAACGGCGGTTACGCGTGGTGCACCAGGAGCAGACGCTGTTGCAGGAACCCCTGGCGCGGGTGAGCCAGTTAATCCTGTTTGGAAACATCCAGTTGACCACGCCGGCGATTACCGCCCTGTTGAATCAGGGCAGTGAGATTGTTTTTCTCAGCCATGATGGGGCGTATCGGGGCCGGCTGGTTGGCGAAATCAGTCCGCATGTGCCGCTGCGCCGCGCTCAATATCGCCGTCTCGATCAACCTGAATTCGTGCTGGCCCTGGCTCAGGGCATTGTCAGCGCCAAGCTTTCGCACCAGCGGGCGCTGCTCTTGCGCCACAATCGCCAGCGCAACGATGAGGAGATCGCCCTTGCCGCCGATCGCCTGGCCGAAAGCGTCAGGCAGGTCGGGCGGCGCGCCACGCTGGCCTCGCTGCGAGGGCATGAGGGTTCCGGCACTGCCGCTTATTTCCGTGGTTTTCGCCGCCTGTTTTCCTCGGATTGGCAATTCCAGCGCCGGGCGAAACGACCGCCGCCGGATGCGGTGAATGTCCTGTTATCTCTCGGCTACACGTTGCTGGCGCAGATCGCATCGGGCGCGGTGCAGTCCGCGGGACTTGATCCCTTCGCCGGGTTTCTGCACGAATACGTTTACAACCGCCCATCGCTGGCGCTGGATTTGATGGAGGAGTTCCGGCCGGTGGTGGATGGCGTGGTGTTGTGGGCCTGTCGGGGCGGGCAGATCACGCCCGCCGACTTCACGCCGGGCGAAGCCGAGAGGCCGGTGATCCTCTCTGATGATGGGAAGCGCCGTTTTCTCGCTGCATTCGAACAGCGCATGGGCCAGGCTTTTACGCACCCGGGGCGCGGCGTGCGCCTGCCCATGCGGCAATGCCTGATCGAACAGGCGCGGCAGATCGCCAACCGGGTGATGGAAGGTCAGGGCGGTTATCAGGGCATGGGGTTCCGCTGATGGCTGCGGTTCGGTTTTACGTGATCGCCTATGATGTGGCCGATGATAAGCGGCGGTTGCGTCTTGCCAAATTGCTGCAACGCCAGGGTGAGCGGGTGCAACATAGCGTGTTCGAGGTCTACCTTACGGCCGCCGAGCTGGACCGGCTGGTGCGCAGTTGCCGCCGCATGATCAAGAAGGAGGAGGACAGTATCCGCTTCTATGCGCTTTGCGACGCCTGCGCCGCAAAGATCCTGGTTTTGGGGCAGGCTCAGGTCACCGAGCCGCCAGGGGTGCGCATCGTGTGATGGCGAGCGGTCTTCGCCAGGGGATAGCCCATGGAATTGTTAAGCCGCCAGCGCGTATGCGCACCCCCTGCCTCCGCCAGGCGCGTTTGCAGCCCAAAGCCAGGGGGGATGCGCAGGGGGGAGATTGGTGGTAGACTGGTGGTGAGCAGGCGCGTACATTCGCCCAAAATCAGCAGGCAGGTGGCAGCGCAGGCCCACGATCAGATAAAATATTGACATCCGGGTGGGACGCCGGACCTGACGCAGGAAGAGCAGTCCCAAACACCGAATGCCCGACAGGGCATTAAGACGTGCTTGGTAATGATCATGCGCTCAAAGCAGAAGTGTTCAGTTTGTCCCAAACACCGAATGCCCGACAGGGCATTAAGACTTTAATGGGGCGTTTTGAGAGGACGCCCCGGAACCTCATGGGTCCCAAACACCGAATGCCCGACAGGGCATTAAGACAGGCAGAAGCCGAGCTTAACAAGTATCTTGCCAATCGTCCCAAACACCGAATGCCCGACAGGGCATTAAGACCATTTAATCTCGTGATTTTCAAAGGTATATACGTTATCATCTGTCCCAAACACCGAATGCCCGACAGGGCATTAAGACCTTTCCCGTTATGGGTTTTCCCACAGATGGGGCATTTGCGTCCCAAACACCGAATGCCCGACAGGGCATTAAGACATGTTGACAATCGTTAATTCACTGTCCATGACAAACTGTCCCAAACACCGAATGCCCGACAGGGCATTAAGACTGACGCCATTCTTGTTCAGCATCCCTCGTCCCGTCCCGACTAGGTCCCAAACACCGAATGCCCGACAGGGCATTAAGACAACAATCACCGGCCCCTGCAAGGTGGTGGAAGGGGGTCCCAAACACCGAATGCCCGACAGGGCATTAAGACATTGGTTAGTCGTTTGGATACAGCAACCCGCCGTCGTAGGTCCCAAACACCGAATGCCCGACAGGGCATTAAGACTTCCACTCTACGATAATTCTGTCCATGTCTGCCCTCCTAAGGCAAGCGTGGTCCCAAACACCGAATGCCCGACAGGGCATTAAGACAAGCTGCAAGTCGTCTCGAACAAGCGTGCGGCCGCGTGTCCCAAACACCGAATGCCCGACAGGGCATTAAGACTCATCGCGAGGGTCGCTAATTACAAGGATGCTACCAACCTTGAAATTGTCCCAAACAC
>JAGFJG010000136.1 GCA_024102915.1 Caldilineales bacterium | reverse complement strand
GTATGATACAGGCTGACCGGCATTTCTCACCTCCGAGAATCTTGGTTTTGTGCAACTCAATCTTCTCGATCGGCGATGTGTCGGTCAACTTTTTCTCACCCCCTTCAAAACTGTCGGGTAGCTAGATGGATTACAGGTTTTTATGCGTGTGCTTGCCATAAACCCATCGCCGAAGGAGGCGCAAGATGAATCGTCACACCGTAGCAATTCTATTTACCATCATTGCCCTATCATTTGTTTTCTCGGCCAGCGCTGTTCGGGCCGAAAGCGGGCTGATGACCCCAACCTCCCCCGCCGATGATTTCGTGATCACGGTGAAAACCAACAATCTTGGTTTGTCGGGTAGCACCTCGTTCATTATTCCCACCGACAAAGATATTGCCAGTTACAATTATAGGCAGTCTCCCTGTACAGTGTTGTTATTCGTGTTTGCCACGAATGGCACGAATTCACACGAATAAAAGACTTCAATTCGTGCCAATTGGTGAAATTTGTGGCTGATTTTCTAATCGGAAATAGATACCAACACCCCAGAGGGAGACTATCCAATTATAACGTTGACTGCAACGATGACGGTATAATTGAAGCAATGGGGGTCACCGGCAGCTACAGATGCAATTATGCCACCGCTGGTACATTCACGATTCGCATCAAAGACAATAGTGGTACCAGTACGGGTTATCCTCGTATCTATTTCGGTGAGGGGCACGGAGGTGATTCACACAAGCTGCTGGATATTGTGCAATGGGGTACCGGCAAATGGAGTTCGATGGCTGAAGCTTTTTCAGGATGCGTCTACATGGTAATGTCAGCTACGGATGCGCCGGACTTGTCGAGCGTAACCGATATGAGTGGTATGTTTCGTGAGGCTGAGGCATTCAACGGTGAGATCGGTGATTGGGATACCAGCAATGTCGCTGATGTGAGTTTTATGTTTTACAAAGCGCACACATTCAACCAGGATATTAGTGGCTGGGATACCGGTAATATCACAAATATGGATTCGATGTTCGCAAATGCTTGGGTTTTTAACCAAGACTTAGGCGACTGGAACACAGGCAGCGTCACCAATATGCGATCAATGTTCCTTGAGAACACGAAATTTAATGGTGATATCGGCGACTGGGACACTAGCAATGTCGTCGACATGGGTTACCTGTTCTATGGCGCGGAAGCTTTCAACCAAGATATCGGGGATTGGGATACTGGCAGTGTTACCGATATGAGCTACATGTTTGCTGTGGCCAAGGCTTTCAACCAGGACATCGGCGGCTGGGACACCAGTAATGTCACAGATATGTATAGAATGTTCATGTTTGCACGCATCTTTAACCAGAATATCGGTGGTTGGGACACCAGCAGTGTCGTCGACATGCGTTACCTGTTATTTGGCGCCAATACCTTCAATCAAGATATTGGTGATTGGGACACCAGCAGTGTCCCCGACATGAGTTTCATGTTCTATGACGCCAATACCTTCAATCAAGATATTGGCGATTGGGATACCAGCAATGTCAGAAATATGACTTCCATGTTCTACAACGCCGATGCTTTCAATCAAGATATTGGTGATTGGGATACCAGTAATGTTGAAACTATGAATTCTATGTTCTACAACGCACGCACCTTCAACCAGGATATCAGTGGTTGGAACACCGGCAGTGTGGGTAGTTTTGCCCAGATGTTTCGATTTGCGGTGTCTTTTAACGCGGACATTGGCGGCTGGGATACCAGCAATGCTGCCAACATGAAAGGCATGTTTCAAAATGCTAGTGCATTCAACCAGAATATCGGCGATTGGGACGTCAGATCTGTATTTGATGCAACAGCGATGTTTTTTGAAGGTGCTCTTTCTTCCGACAACTACGATGCACTACTTCTTGGTTGGAATGTGCAAACGCTGACAAACAATGTTAAGTTCTACAGCAACGCTGGTTATTGTAAAGGCGTCGAGGCTAGGGCAAATATGATCGACACCTATCAGTGGCAGATTACTGATGGCGGGAAGATATGTCTCGACGAGTATCTCTACCTGCCAATATTGCGGATGTAGCATCATCCTTTGCCAGCGGCAGGTTTTTGGGTGGGTGTATAATGCCGGAATGAGTCTCACCTCGATGATCAAAGCCAAAGCCATCGACCTCGGCTTCGACCTCGCTGCCATCGCTCCGATTGGCCCCAGCCCCGATTACGAACGTTATGCGCGCTGGATCGAAGCAGGCTATGCGGGCGAGATGGGCTATCTGGTCCGGCATGCGCCGCTCAAAGCCGATCCCCGGCTGCTCCTGCCCGCAGCGCAGTCCCTCATCCTGGTTGCGTTGAACTATGCCCATCCGGTGGACGCCGCCTTGCGCGCCGACCCCAGCCGGGGGCAAATCGCCGCCTATGCCCTGGGCAACGACTATCACGACATCATGCGGGCGGCGCTGATCGAACTGGACGGCTGGCTGCGGGCGCAGACCGGGCGCAGCACGCATGGCCGGGCGTTCGTGGACAGCGCGCCGGTGTTGGAACGCTCATGGGCGATGCAGGCCGGCCTCGGCTTCATCGGCAAAAATGCCTGCCTGATCAACCCCGGCCAGGGTTCGTTCTTCTTTCTTGGCGGCCTGCTCGTGCCGGAAGCGCTCGCATACGATGAACCGCCGGAGGAGTTGCCTGTTTCAGGTTCAAGGTTGAAGGTTGAAACCGACGTCATTTCAACTTTCGACCTTCAACCTTCGCCCGCCAACCCAGCATGGCAATTCGCCGACGACCGCATCGGCACCTGCGGCGCCTGCACGCGCTGCCTCGATATCTGTCCCACGGGCGCGCTGGTCTCGCCGTGGGAACTGGACGCCCGTTTGTGCATCTCCTATCTCACCATCGAACTGCGGGGAGCGATACCGCTCGAATTGAGGCCGAGGCTGGGGAATTGGGTCTTTGGCTGTGATCTCTGCCAGGATGTCTGTCCCTGGAATCGGGACGCCCCACCCGCCTCGCATCCCCGCCTGCAACCTGAGCCCGACCGCCTGGCCCCGCCCCTGCTGGAATTGCTCGCCCTCGACCGGGATTCCTTCGCCCGGCGTTTTCGTGGCTCCGCCGTCAAGCGGGCGAAGTGGGAGGGTTTTATGCGCAACGTGTGCGTGGCCGCCGGAAACTGGGGTGATCCCGCCGCCGCCGAATTGCTGACCTTTCATCTGAACGAGAGCCCGGAGCCGATCGCCAGCCATGCCGCCTGGGCTTTGGCGCAACTGCGCGGGGATGCGGGGCGACCGGCGCTGGTCGAACCGAGCTGATTGACAAACGAAATCCATGACATGAGTCTGATACTGTGGAAACCGGCGTTTGAAGAGTTGTCTGCGATTCCAGGCGTAGACGAAGAACTGCACAGCATGTCGCAATGCCTGGACACAACAAGAAAAGCAGCGCGAGCGTCAGGTCAATCGTGCCGGATAATGACGCAGTTCGGCGTTATCGGCTTCCACGGAATAGGTCTCACTCTTGTTCGGCCTGGAAAAGTGCACAGCAGGCCAGTAGACCAAAATCTGATCGGCTGCTGACGAATTCCACCAGTAGCTCATGCCCACAAGGATAGTCGCTCTCCATTCATTCTTGCCGATGAAATTGTATTTACAGTATGCTATACTGAGGTCATATGAAGAACGCTACTTATGTCTCACAGTTGGCGATAGACGTTTGACGATAGAGGATGGTGTGGGCATGGGCAAAACGTGTTTCATAATCAGTCGTCCATCGTCAAGCATAAAACGATGGTGTTTCATTTCTTGATAGGCCCATTGATGCAAAGGTTCGTCGCGATTTCTGATCATGCTGCAAGACGTCTATGAATCAGCCAGGCCTTGAACGTCCGAGCCTATTTAGCCAGATCACTCTGGCTTTTGTAAGCCTGGTTTTGCTGACGGCGATCATCGCTGGGCTGCCCGCATTGTGGCTGATTCGGGAACAGCAACAGCGTCAAGCCTGGAGCCAAGTCAAGCAGGGCAGCCAAGCCGTGCGGGCTTTGTACACAGCCCGGCAAAACGAAGTTGTAGGTCTGGCCACACTGATGACCGAGCGCCCAACGCTACAAGCCCTCCTGCCCCAGGCGAGGCCAGCCTCCCTGGCAAGTTACCTGGACAATCTCCGTACTGGTACCAATGTGGACGCCATGCTGATCTGTGACAGCCGCGGCGTGCTGCTGGCGCAAGTCGGCGCCGATCTGCCTGCCACTGTCTGTGAGGCTGGCAAAAAAGCTGGATACTATGTCGTGCCAGGCTCGCCAACTCCCCATGTGTGGCTCCTTGCTGCTCAGCCTGTGGCGTCGGCGGGCGTTCCACAGGGTTTGGCAATCGTTGGGGAAAGGATGGATCGGGAGTTTGCTGTTGAGATTAGCGATCAGACAGGCCTGCAACATACGCTGTTCCTGCTTGATGCCCAGATTGCCAGCAGCCTGCAAGATGAGGCTACCGACGCAAAGCCTCTGCGCGAGATCGCTCCGGGGGGCGATATGGAACGGGTTACTTTCACGGCAAATGCTAAGCCCTATTACGCCGAGCAGATTGCCTTGACCGACCTGCTCCCTCGATTCGACACGATGCCGTCAGACCTAGCCATTCCACAGGTCGAGGTGGCTTTAGCCGTAACAGATCTGATTAGGACGCAGCAACGTCTGGCTGGCGCCTTGATTATCAGCGTCCTGGGAGCCATCGTGGTTGGCTTGGTATTGGGCGCATTTCTGGCTCGCCGCATCAACCGGCCGCTTGCGCGCCTCGCCGATGCGGCGGCGGCGCTCAGTCATGGGACATTGGACACCTCGTTAGCCAGCGAGGCCCGCGTGCGCGAGGTGGCGTTAGTCGCTCGAGCCTTGGAGAATGCCGGTCGGGATCTCCAGCGAACGCTAGCCGATCTCCAGCGCGAAAAGGGTTGGACCGATCATTTGTTGGCAGCCATCGTCGAAGGTATTATGACGCTTGATCGACAGGGGCGCATTGTCTTCTTCAGTGCCGGCGCCGAACGCATTACGGGCTGGCGCCGCGAGGCGGTGATTGGCCAACCCTGCGATCACATCTTCAAGGCGGTGGAGACCGAGGAGCCGTTCAGTCGGATTTTACCGACGCCAGGCCATCGTCAGAAGATCACTCTGTTGATCGCTCCAGATCGCATGGTCACGCTCGATATGACCAGCGCCACGCTGTTGCCTTCGGCTGCTGATCAGGCTCGCCTAGCGCTTGTCTTTCGAGATGTGAGCCAAGAAGAGTCTGTCCACCGCCTGATCGGTCATTTTCTGGCCAATATCACGCACGAATTCCGCACGCCGCTTTCAGCTGCGGCCGCCTCGGTCGAATTGTTGCGGGATCAGGCGCCCGATCTGAGCCTCTCTGAACTGCAAGAACTGCTCACGTCGTTGCATTTGGGCATCGTTGGCCTGCAAAACCTGGTCGATAATCTCCTGGAAGGGGCGAGCATTGAGGTAGGGCGTTTTCGCGTCTATCCCCGCCCCTGCGATCCGGCTCGCATCATCACCGAAGTCGTGCAGACAATGCAACCCCTCCTCGATAAACGCGGTCAACGCATCATAACTGAAATGCCGCCGCTGCCCCAGGTGCACGCCGATATGCGTCGTAGCCAGCAGGCGCTGATCAATCTGCTCTCCAATGCCAGCAAGTATGGATTGGATGGCGCGGAAATCAGCGTGTCCGCTACTGTGGCAGAAAGCCACGTGCGCGTGGCTGTGAGCGACCAGGGGCCGGGCGTCTCGCCTGAACTGTGGCAAGATCTCTTCCGCCGCTTTCGCCGCATCGACAGCGGCAATGGCGATGCACAATACGGGGTGGGTTTGGGGTTGTCGGTGGTGAAAGCGATCGTCGAAGCTCAGGGCGGTGCGGTGGGGGTGGAAAATCGGGCGGATGACGGCGAGGGCGGCCCGGCTGGCGCCATATTCTGGTTCACGTTGCCTATCGCTATGAGTGGAGGTCAGGACAAGCCATGAAAGCGCTGGTCGTTGACGACGATCGGGTGCTGGCCGATCTGCTGACCTTCACCCTGCGCCGCGAGGGTTTCGAGGCGATCCAGGCGCATGACGGCGAGGCGGCGCTGCGACGCTGGGCCGACGAGCGCCCCGATCTATTGGTGCTCGACGTCAATCTGCCTAAGCTGGATGGCTTCGCCGTGTGCCGGCAGATTCGAGCTCAGGCAGACACGCCGATCATCCTGCTCACCGTTCGGGGTGAGGAAGACGATCTCGTGCGCGGGCTTGAGTGGGGTGCGGATGATTACATCACCAAGCCGTTCAGTCCGCGACAACTCGTGGCGCGCGTCCAGGCGGTGCTACGGCGGGTGGGCAAATCCCCCACGCCCGCGCTGCGCCAGGTGGGAGCGCTGACGCTGGATGCGAGCCGTCGCGAACTCCGCATCGCCCAGGCCGATGACGACAGTACTTTGGTTGCGCTCACGCCGTTGGAGAACCGGCTGCTCGATTACTTGATGGCCAATGCCGGGCACGTCCTTTCCACCGAGAGCATCATCGATCACGTTTGGGGACCAGAGGGGGGAGATCGCGATATGGTTCGGCAATTGATCCGGCGGCTGCGCGTCAAAATCGAGCCGGATTCCGGGCAGCCCATGTACATCGAGACCATTTCTGGGGCGGGATACAGTCTCAAAAACGAATAGCGCACACGCCGCCGTGGCCGGGTTTGCGGCGACAAGATATCACAGCTTTGTCACAGGCCTATCACGACGGCTGTTATCGCCGCGGGCTAGACTCGAAAATACGAAGGTCTACCATGTCCATCATCCTTGATCAATTAACCAAACGCTACCGCGGCGTCCCTGTAGTCAACAACCTGTCGCTGGAAATAGCCGACGGCGAATTTTTCGTTCTGCTCGGTTCCAGTGGCAGCGGCAAGACCACGGTACTGAGCATCATCGCCGGTCTGACCGAAGCCGATCAGGGCCGTGTCGTCTTACATGGCCATGATGTGACATATCTGCCGCCGCAACAGCGGCGCATTGGTTTCGTTTTTCAGCAATATGCGCTGTTCCAGTATATGACCGTGGCCGACAACATCGAGTTCGGTCTCAGCATCCGCAAGGTGCCGAAACCTGAGCGCCGTCGCCGCCGCAATGAGCTGTTGGAACTCGTCGGTCTGGCAGGATTGGGCGAGCGTATGCCGCGACAGTTGTCGGGCGGGCAGCAGCAGCGAGTGGCGCTGGCACGCGCTTTAGCACATCAGCCCGAGGCGCTGCTACTGGATGAACCGCTCGGCGCTCTGGATGCCAAGATTCGTCTGGAATTGCGCCGCACCCTTCGTTCTATTCAGCGCGAGTTGGGCATCACTACCATCTTCGTGACCCATGATCAGGATGAAGCGTTCGAATTGGCCGACCGGATCGGCGTGATGAATTTTGGGCGTCTGCTAGAGGTCGGACCGCCGCAGGAACTCTATCAGCAACCACAGACTGAATTCGTGGCCACCTTTTTGGGCACGGCCAATTTGTTGGTGGGAAGGCGTGCCAATGGCGGAGTTCAGGCGGGGCCAGTGCAGTTTCCCACATCGGGCGTGCTCGGTGCGGTGACGCCGGGCGAGCGGGTGCAGGTGCTGTTTCGGCCTGAAGACGTGGAATTAAGCAAAAGCGCCTCCGGCCTCGACTGCCCTTTGCTCGGACAGGGACGGGTGGAACAGATTGACTTCGCCGGCCCCTTCGAGCGCCTGCGCTTGCGCCTGCCCCCCATCCAGGGCGTACGCCCCATTGCACCGCCGGTGGCGTTCGGCGACGATGCGATTTTGGTAGAAACGATCCGATCACAGGATCAGGTGAACGCTTTTCCGCTCAGGTCGGGCCAAAGCGTGTGGGTCGGCGTGCGTCGTGTGCATGCCCTCGCCCATCTGGGCCTGCGCTTCCTGCTCGCCACCGATGGCTCAGCTCAGGCGCAGGCGACGATCGATCTGGGAGGCCAGATGGCGCGGCTGGCGCATGCTCGCACTGTCTTGCTGGGCTATGGCCTGAAAGGGGAGTTGCTGCAGGATCACTTGCAGGGGGTCAAAGAACGGTTGGGCAGCGGCCTGGCCACACTTGAAATCCGTACAACCCTGGACACACTCCCCAATGCTGTGCAACGCGAGAGTGAGCGCGAACCCTGCGATCTTGTTTTCTTGGGCATCAGCGGGCGCAGCGATCAGGGATTGGTGGAGCAAATCCTGCAAACCGGTGATCATCATGTGCTGGTGGCGTCGCGCCCGCATACCGGGTTGGAGCAGGCTTTGATCTGCGTGACCAGCGGCGAATCTGGCAAAGATGACATCCTTTTCGCTGGCCGGCTGATGCGCCATCTCGGCGCCGAGATCACCTTGCTTTCGGTGGTGGACGATAAGACCGCCCAACCTCAGACAGAAGCGGAAAGGATAGAGCGTTTCCTGAGCGGCGGCTTGCGCTCGCTGGATGTGTTGGGTGTGCGGGCGCGCACAGCAATTCGTTATGGAGACGCGACTGCCGAAATCGAGAAGGAATTGAGAGAGAATCGCTATGACCTGCTTGTCTTAGGGGCGCCGCTGCCTGGTTTGCATGGGGAAATCGTACTGGAGGGCGTCATCGTCAATCTCTTGTCCAGGGTATCGGATATGCCCATCCTGCTCATTCGTTCATTACAATCTTAGAAGGAGTTTCACAGTTATGTCTAACAAGTTTATGTTGGTACTCGCCCTCTTACTGGTTGTCGGGCTGATGGCAGCCTGCGGCGGAACCGCGAATAATGCAGAGCCAGACGTCGAAGTGGGTAGCGACCCTGTACGTCTGGTGTTGGGCGCGTACACCACGCCGCGCGAGGCCTATGGCGAACTGATCCCGATTTTCCAGCAGCAATGGAAAGAGCAGACCGGACAAGAGGTGATATTTGAAGAATCCTATCTGGGATCGGGGGCGCAATCGCGGTCGATCGTCGAAGGATTCGAGGCCGATGTCGCAGCTCTTTCTCTAGAAGCTGACATCACGCGCATCGCGAATGCCGGGTTGATCACCCACGATTGGAAAGACAACCCCACCAATGGCATGGTCAGCGATTCCATCGTCGTCATCGGCGTGCGCAAAGGCAATCCCAAAGGCATTCGGGATTGGGCCGATCTGGCTCAGCCCGGCCTGGAGGTGCTCACCCCCAATCCCAAGACCAGCGGCGGCGCCATGTGGAACATCCTGGGTGTTTACGGTGCGGCTCTGCGCGGCCATGTAGCAGGCATCCCCGCAGATGATGAGGCGGCCGCCCAGCAATTCCTGGTCGATGTGCTCAATAATGTAACGGTGATGGACAAATCAGCACGCGATAGCATCACCAATTTCGAAAAGGGCGTGGGCGATGCCATCATCACGTATGAGAACGAGATTCTGGTGGGACAACAAGCGGGTCAAGATTACGAGTACATTATTCCCACATCCACGATCCTGATCGAAAATCCGGTCGCAGTCGTAGATACTCACGCCGACAGGCATAACACCCGATCCGTCGCCGAAGCCTTTGTCGCTTTCTTGCTCACCCCAGAAGCGCAACGCGTGTTCGCCGAGCACGGCTTGCGTTCGGTGGATGCGGAAGTGGCCGAAGCCACAAGCAACCGCTATCCTCCGGTCGATGATCTCTTCACCATCGAGCAGTTTGGCGGCTGGCCGGAAGCCACGCCCAACATCTTTGGTGATGACGGCGTCTATACCAGCCTTCTCTCACAGGTGCAAAGGTTGAATACGCAATGACCGCTTCTTCGCTTGCGAAGAATAAGGCTGCGCGCGCACGTACACCCCGCCAACAATGGGGTGTGCGTGCCGCC
Source organism: Caldilineales bacterium (assembly GCA_024102915.1). Classification (GTDB taxonomy): domain Bacteria; phylum Chloroflexota; class Anaerolineae; order J102; family J102; genus JAGFJG01. The sequence goes on along the minus strand of JAGFJG010000136.1, from coordinate 90,053 downwards.
GCGTTCACTTATCTGGCGCTGCTTCTGATCATTCCCCTACTGGTTATTTTGCAAGACGGTCTGAGTGAAGGTCTATTGGGTCTGTATGAACAGATTTCAAAACCCGTCGCCTGGAGTGCGCTCAAACTTACGCTATGGACGGCGGCGGTCATGGTGGTCATCAACACCGTCATGGGCACTCTGACAGCCTTTGTGCTTGTTCGTTACGAATTTCCGGGGCGCTCGTTGATCAACGCCATCGTCGATCTGCCACTGGCTATTCCCACGCTCGTCACCGGCGTGATGCTGGTAGTGTTGTATGGCCCCCAACAAGCGCTGGGAGCATGGCTTAAAAACACTCTGAGCTTCCAGATCATTTTCGCCCCCCCGGGCATTGTGCTCGCCCTACTCTTCATCACATTCCCCTTCGTCGTCCGAGCCGTGCAGCCGGTCTTGCTAGAGCTGGATCGGGCGCAGGAAGATGCCGCAGCCACACTTGGCGCCAATTCCTGGACGATCTTCCGACGGGTGACTCTCCCCCCTTTGATCTTACCCCTGACCAGCGGCGCCCTACTCAGCTTCGCCCGCGCCATTGGCGAGTTTGGCGCTATCGTCATCGTCGCCGGGAATTTCCCCTTCTATTCACAGACAGCGGCCGTCTATGTTTTGGGTGAGGTGGAGTCTGACAATCGTCTGGGGGCCAGCGCCATGTCGATTGTGATGATGGGCATCGCCTTCAGCGCCATCGCCCTGGTGGCCCTGATTCAACGCTATCGCCGACAGGACGAACATGAAAACTGAGTCTGGCCCGGCCCCCCGGCATAGCATCTGGGGTCGGCGGCTGCTCATCGGCATTGTCATCGTCTACGTCGCCTTTCTGATTCTGGCGCCGCTGGCCGGCCTGGCGATCGGCGCGCTGGCCGATGGCATCGGCGGCATCCTTCGCGCGCTCACGCAGCCTGATGTCATTGCGGCTTTCCGGCTCACTTTGATCATTAGTTTGATCACCGTGATTGTGCACAGCATCGGCGGCACTGCGGTGGCATGGGTGATGGTGCGGCAGCAATTTCGCGGCAAGGCAGTCGTCAATGGCCTGATCGACATGCCATTCGCCATGTCACCGGTGGTCGTCGGCTACATGCTGTTACTGCTCTTCGGCCGCAACGGCCCCTTAGGTCCCTTGCTGGCGGCCTGGAACATCCGCGTGGTCTTTGCCGTGCCGGGCATGATCCTGGCGACGCTGTTCGTGACGTTGCCTTTTATGATCCGCGAGTTGATCCCCGTGTTGGAGGCTTTTGGCGTGCAACAAGAACGCGCCGCCGCCACACTTGGGGCCAGCGGTTGGCAGGCCTTCCGCCGGATCACCCTCCCTGCCCTGCGCTGGGGCCTGATTTACGGCATGACTCTGACGTTTGCCCGCGCCTTGGGCGAGTTCGGCGCTGTGTTGGTGGTGGGAGGCGGCGTCCAAGGTCGCACCGAAACTGTGACGCTGTACATTTACCGGGCGCTGGAAGAACGCCAATATGTCGGCGGCTATAGTGCGGCCTTGGCCTTGGGCGTCTTCTCGCTGCTGTTGGTCATTGGCACTGACCTGATCCGGCGGCGACAGGAGAAATAGCGTCAGCCATACGCTTGCGCATGGTGGCGTCCACAGGGTGCGGTACGTACTTTTGCATTTCGAGAGAATCCTTACCTCTTGATGAATCTTCTCTGCATGTATCTCTACGATCTGACAGCGAAAAATGCATCGGAATAGCGTGATTTGTGCTCTGGCGACGCCTGGCGCTTTCAGCAGAGAGACGATCTTGACCAAGAGTCATCATCAATAAAACCGGTGTGGACATCCCCGGTTTTTGTATCTGCAGAGCATCGTGCAAAACTTTGCAACCAATTCTTCATATCTTGGACAATTGACAGCCTGCGACTCGCTCGTTAGAATGTGCACAAGTTTGCCGCAGAGATTTGTATGCCATTCCGGTTGCTGCCGGTTAATTATTTGGAGGCCTCTTTCTCATGACCCATGTCATCGTCGATACCTGCATTCGCGACGGCGCCTGCGCCGAGGTATGCCCTGTTGAATGCATCGTTGCCGGATTCCCAGAACCGCAGTGGCCCTGGTATTACATCGATCCCGACACCTGCATCGATTGCGGCGCTTGCGTTCCCGAATGCCCGGTCGAAGCGATTTTCCCCGAAGGCGATCTGCCGGGCGAGTTCGGAAAATCGCTCGAAATCAACGCAAATTTCTTCGGTCAGGGGCCTGGCTATAACGCTTCGCCGGGATGATAACGACCTGTTCCGAATTTGCGAGACCCTTGCCATGACAGGCAAGGGTCTTTTTCTTTGTGGAAAACAAGCATCCCCACAATTCACCCTCCGCTGCCAGATTGCTTGCACATCCTCTTTGCTTCTGGCAAGATACGCGTAACCTATTTACTTCAACTTTCACCGAAACCAGGTCTGAAAAATGACAGAAACACCACCAGAAGCGCCCAAATTCGAACACGTACTTGTAATCATGGCCCACCCGGACGACGCCGAATTTTGTTGCGGCGGCACGGTCAGGATGATGGCAAGCGAGGGAACCAAAATTACCTACATCGTGCTTACAAACGGCGATAAGGGCAATCACAATCTGGCTGTGACCGTGCCGCAGTTAGTGAAAACCCGCATGGACGAGCAGCGGGCGGCTGCCAAAATTCTGGGCGTCAACCAGGTTATATTCATGGGCGAGGAGGATGGTTTCCTGGAACCGAATCGGGAGCTCAGGCGGCGGGTAGTGCGTCATATTCGCTCACTCAAGCCCGATCTCGTCATCTGCCAGAACCCGGAAGCGTATTTCCGTGGCAGCGGATATATCAACCATCCTGATCATCGCAACGCCGGACTGGTTGTGATCGAGGCATTATTCCCGGCAGCGGGCAATCCCATGTTCTTTCCTGATTTGCTGGCCGAAGGATTGGAGCCGCACTCGATCAAGGAATTGTGGGTGTGCATGGTCGATGACCCCAACCATCGCATCGACGTCACGGACGTTTTCGATCTGAAAGTCGCCGCTTTGCGCCAACATGTCAGCCAGTTCGACGATCTGGACGAGCTGGAGAAATGGTTGCGAGAACGCTGGGCGGAGGCCGACGAAGCTGGCGTCGAGCACTTCTTCGAATCTTATACCAGAATGTGGTTTACCTGACCTGGATCATGGCGGAGAATTGCATCTCGTTTCATAATGGGGCATGGCGCAACAAAAAGTGATGATCGACCGTCTGATTCTGCACGGTCATCGTCTATCGACTATCGTCCGACGTCTGCCAAAATCGGTCACACAAAAGGATAACGAAAAATGAGCGACTATCGCATTGAAAAAGATTCCATGGGCGAGGTCAGGGTTCCTGCCAATGCCCTTTATGCCGCGCAAACTCAGCGCGCTGTCGACAACTTCCCGATCAGCGGCATTCCCTTCTCCCGCAGTTTCATCCGGGCATTAGGCCTGGTCAAAGCCGCCTGTGCGCAGGCGAATCTGGATCTGGGCTTGATGGAACAGCCGATGTATGCCGCCATCCGCCAGGCTGCGCAGTCGGTAGCGGATGGGGAATATGACGATCAATTCCCCATCGACATCTTCCAGACCGGGTCGGGAACCAGCACTAATATGAACGCTAACGAGGTGATCGCCACCCTGGCGACCGGCATCCTCGGCAGCAAAGTGCACCCGAATGATCATGTCAACATGGGCCAGTCCTCAAATGATGTGATCCCCACCGCCATCAATGTCGCCGCCTATCTGGAAGCGACCGAAACGCTTCTCCCCGGGCTGCGCCACCTCCTGACCACGATCGAGACCAAAGCCGCCGAGGTGGACGATGTGGTCAAGACCGGGCGCACGCACCTGATGGACGCCATGCCTGTACGAATGAGCCAGGAAATGGGCGGATGGGCGGCGCAGATTCGTCATGGCATCGAGCGGGTCGATGGGGCGCTGCCGCGCGTCGGCAAGCTGGCGCTGGGCGGGACCGCCGTCGGCACCGGCATTAACGCTCACCCCGAATTCGGCGGACGCGTCGCCGCTATTCTATCGGAGTGGACCGGCTGCAATTTCCGACCGAACGAGAGCTTTTTTGAATCGCTCTCCGCTCCCGACGCCGCCGTCGAACTCAGCGGCCAGCTCAAGACCGTAGCCGCCAGCATGATGAAGATCGCCAACGACCTGCGCTGGATGAATTCCGGCCCCATCGCTGGCCTGGGCGAGATCGCTCTTCCCGCCCTCCAGCCTGGCTCCAGCATCATGCCCGGAAAAATCAATCCCGTCATCCCCGAAGCCGTGACCATGGTCGCCGCCCAGGTGATTGGCAACGACGTCAGCATCACGATTGGCGGTCAATCAGGCGTGTTCCAACTCAACGTCATGCTGCCGGTCGTCGCCCATAATCTACTGCAATCCGAGATGATCTTGGGCAATGCGGCGCGGGTGTTGGCCGACAAAGCGATTGCCGGATTTACCGTCAACCGCGAGCGCGTGGTGGGATTGGTGGACAAGAACCCGATTCTCGTCACCGCCCTGAATCCCGTGATCGGATATGAATTGGGCGCAAAGGTGGCGAAAACCGCCTACGCTCAGGGGCGTAGTCTGAAGGATGTAGCGACGGAGATGACCGACCTCACGCCAGCCGAACTAGACGCGCTGCTCGATCCGGCCAAGCTGACCGAAGGCGGCATCCAGAGCGCGTGAGTGGGCTATAGAAATCGGATATTGGGTATTGATAAATCTGCATCGCGTATTCGGCGCGGGACAGTCAATACCCAATATCCAATACCAATCTATAACTAGGGCGTGATCACGCGTAAGGGGTTGGGCGCAAACAGCAACACGAATAACACGAGCATGAAGATTGCCAGCGCTTTGTGCTTGCCATCCAACGGTGTGATGTCGTCAAGGGGCACGGCGTAGGTCTGGCCGAAGAAGAACAACAGCACCGCCCAGAGCATCCAACCCCAAAATTGTGTGTAGATCGCCAGTCCGATCAAGATGCCGATGATGACGAAGGTGAGCGGGCGAATGCGAATGCCGAATAGCGTGTAGGCAGCGTGGCCGCCGTCGAGCTGTCCGGCCGGGATCAGATTGAGGGCCGTGACCAGCAACCCCGCCCAGGCGGCGAACGCAATATTGTGCAGAAAAACATCCTGCCCATCGGGCGTGGGCAATACCTGCCCGAACATCAGGTATTTCAGGGCCACATAGAGAAGGGAATTCCCCTCCACGAAATAGGGCTGGTCGGTGGGCAGCGGCTGGATATTCGAATAGGATAACCCGATTATGAGCAACGGAATGGCGAAAACCAGACCCGCCAGCGGGCCGGCAGCGCCAAGTTGCAGCAGATGTTTGCGGTTTTTGGGTGGAGTGACCATGACGATCACCGCACCCAATGTGCCGAGAATGGATAGAGGCAGGGGGATGAAATAGGGCGGGCTAACAGCCATGCGGTAGCGCCTTCCCACAAAAAAGTGGCCCAATTCATGCGCCAGCAATATCAGCATCAACGGAATGGCGTAGGATAGACCGGCCAACCAGTCGATGGTCATGGATGAGTCAGGCGTTTCCTGGGTGAGAGCGCCAGTCAGAAAAACGCTGACTACCGTGACCGCAAAAAGCCCGACCGCCAGGGGCCAGCGCGGGCGGTGTTCGGGCAGACGTCCCGGCGTGAAGTAGATGACCTCGGCATCCTCCTCTTTGCGAAAGTAAACGACATAGCCGGAATCTGTCGCCAGCCGACTGATGTGCTCGTAAGCGGCTTCGGTGGGGACGAGGAAGCGCCCGCTCAGGCGAATGGCATGCTGGCTGCGAACGAAGGGGATATCGAACTGCATCGCCTCGATTTGGAACTGTCCGGCGACCGCTTTCTGCACTTGTTCACTCATCCGACCCTGAACCAGACTATCGATTGGCAACTGAGTTTATCTCCGTGATTGGCATAGGCAGGCATTGTAGGGGGCGACATTGGTTTTCGCCAAGTCATGGCGGCGGAGTAGAATGAGCGCTTGAGGAGAACAACTCGCATTCATGACTACCCCAACCCAACCCGGCCAAAAGCCGCCAAAAGCGTTTTACATCTTCGCACCCGTGATCTCGATCCTGGTGACATTGCTTTTGATCGAATTGTTCCTTGCTCTGTTTCACCCGATCCCATTTTCTATCGAGCGGAACATGTATTTCGAGCCAGACCCCTATACAGGATTCCGACTGAAGCCCGGAGGCCTGGGCTATTTTCAGCACAACATCCCGGCGCAGGTGAACGAAAACGGCCATCGAGATGATCCGGCAACAATCGCCAAGCCCGAAGGAGTCTACCGCATTCTGCTTCTGGGCGATTCCTTCACCGTCGGTGCGAATGTCCGCCAGGAAGAGGCGTACGGGCAGGTGTTGGAAAAGTTGCTCAACGAGGAAAGCATACAACCTGTTGAGGTGATTAACGCAGGCGTGGGCGGTTGGGAGCCGCTTCAATACGCTCAATATTATGAGCACTATGGCAGGGCTTTTCATCCGGACCTCGTTCTGATCGGTTTCTTTGTCGGCAACGATGCCTTCAATCAACTGACGGCGGTCGAGCAATTGCCAACGGCGGTTATGGGGCGACGAGTATCGCCCGGCGCCGCCGGCAGTTTTCGTACTGCCTTACTTGTGTTCCTGACCGAACATTCGAACCTGGCGCGGATGTTGGTGCAGAAAGGTCCGGTGCAGAATGATTTTACGCGCACGAATTGCGATCAGTTCACCGACGAATATCTGGCGGTTCAACGCGACCGAATGCCGACGCATCTCAAGCGCAGCGCCGAACGAGAGGCGCTTGTTGCCAACAGTGTGGCGCAAATCAAACGCATCGCCGACATGACCGCCGAAGACGGCATTCCGGTGGTTGTCGCCCTGCTGCCCGACGAGAATCAGATCAACCCGGCCCTGCAATCGTTGTTGATTCCGGCGGATGAATTGGCCGATTATGACTTCGGCATGCCCCAATCAATGTTGGTCGAAAAGTTCAGCGAGGCCAGTATCCCCACCATCGACCTGCTCCCGGCCTTTCTGGCTGACCCTCGCTGTCTCTATATGAATGACACGCATTGGACGCCAGAAGGACACAGATTAGCGGCTGAGGTTATTCAGGCCGGACTGGATAGGTGACAGTCACACCCAATGTGACTGTCACCTAAGTGATTGAGGGCAGGCAAAAACAAAATCGCCGGGCAGCTGGCCCGGCGATTTTGGTGAGTGAGTGACTTCGGGGTTTATTCGGGGATGCCGTTGGTGGTTGCGGAACCACTGCCGGGCGAGCGGGTAATGCCGTTCAGCACGACGGCCAGAGGCTGGCCATTGTTGCTGGTGACTACGACATGACCTTCGAAGGAAGTGCCCAACGGATCGAATGCGCTGGCCGGTTTGTCGCCGCCGTTGCGGGTGTTGTAACCGAGCGAGGCGCCAACGCCGATGCTGTCGTTGGCGAACTCAAGCACCTTGGTGCCGCTGCGGTTGTAGAAGGCCACGGTTACGTCAGCAGCGCTGCCGCCCAGGTTCTGCACGATGACGGCGCTCCACTTCTGCCAGGTACCAGGGTTGATGCGCTTCACATTCGGGGTGAAAATCTTGGTGGCGCCGCCGGCCTCATTGGCCAGGGTGTAGATGCCAGCTTCGAGCAATCCGCCACGATCCCACTGAGTGATGACCGTACCGGCTGCATCCTGATCGACCGTGATTTTCACTGCGCCAGACCAATCTTCAACCGAGTTGAGCGGATCGAAGGCTGAGGCCGGGAACGAACCGCCGTTGCGGGTGTTGGCGCCGATGGCGGCCCGAGGCGGGATGGTGGTGTTCAGGGTGACGCCAGGATCGGCGTTGTCGCGAGGGACAAAGTCAAGTTCGACGTTGGCAGTATTGCCGGAGAGGTTCTGGACGTTGACAGCCGACCAGATGCCGCCTGTCCAACCGCCGCCAGGACGAACACGGAAAGCGGTGGGGGCGACCAGGACGGTGGTAGCGCCAATGGAAGCAGCGCTTGCGGTATCACAATCGGAAGCGTTGTAGGTGGACGAACGACCACGGGTGACATCGACGCCGCCCCAACTGGTGACGCCCACGCCGGCGACCGAGCCAGCGCCGTTGACGGTCACGATAGCGGAACCTTCCCAGCCATCAGGAATGTTGGGGACGGTGGCGCTGGGGGTGGCCAGATCGTAGGTGTGTTGCGCTCCCACAGGGATGTTGTCGTTGCGGGTTCCCTGACTGACGCCATCACGACCCACATACTCGATGGCGACGGCGACCGACGAAGTGCCGGTGTTCTGCACGGCCATGCTGGAGATGATGCTGTTAGCGCCACTGAATTTCCACAGCGAGGGGAAGCAGATTTTGCCGGAACCCTCGGAGACGCCGGAGTAGTAGCCCATCTGGAATCCATCGCCAGGGCCGCCGGTCCAGTCGGTTTCCACCACAGCCGCCAGGGGCTGATTGGAGGAGGCGACGCCCGCGCCATTGAAGCCCTGCGGGAGCTGGCTGCCGGCAGCATCGATCACGGTCGAGCCATTACCAGCGATATTCTTCTGTGGGCCAGCAATCACGTTGCCATTCTGATCATAGTAGAACAAATTGGCCTGGGCGGCGTTGGCCGTCTTGTTGGCCAGTTCGGTGACGGTCGAGCCTGTGCCTGGATCCGGGTACCCCTGGGCTGCAACCGGAATTGCGACCAGGGCCATCAACAGGACCAGACCCAATGCGATGATGATGCGTTTTCGAGTCATGGTTGAAATTCTCCTCATGGGTTGGGTGAATTGAGAAATGATTTTGCAGTCGGAAAAATGCACGGGATGGCTTAATTCCTTCGCTACAGTGCCAATTTAGCACGATGCCCACGCACATTCAATAGCAATTCGGGGTTATTTATCTCGGTGGGGCGGGAGAAATGGAGTAATCGTCACTAATACTATCGGGTTATTCCGGGCGAATCGGCGCGTATCTGGTCGGATCCAGGGTAAACGAGCCGGTCTTGACCTCAACGTCGTCACCACACCCGACCACCATCGGGACCCCGCCGCTCCGGCCTACTCTGGCGGCATGACACAGGAAGTCGCCATCCTGAACCATCAATCCGCCTGCCCTCAAAAAGCATGCCGCCCACGCTGGCGTGGTTTTGCGCGCCCAAAGAATCGAGCCGACATACAGATTCGATGCCTGTGTTGGCGCGTCCAATCGCTGCATTGGGGCCGCGACTGATTTCCCGGCAATGCCAAGAGGTAATCCAGGCTGGTTGTTTGCTTGCCGATTCACAGGGTGCGACGTCTTTCGCTGCTTTATGATCGGTTCGACCTGCTCACGGCTATGCCACTCTCCGGTCATCATCTGCTTGATTTCTTCCAGTTCCAGCCAGAACACTTCGTCGAGCGACAATAATCGCCCGTCCCGCACGCCTTCTTTGGCGGCCGTCAATACCCAATGCCTCGCCGCGGCCAGCGCATAGGCCAGCGCGTCGCGAGCATGGGCATGGGCCGGCAACGCCTCCTGGACTAATGAGAGGGTTCGACGAATATTATTTCGTTGCAGCCAGCTTGCCTGGGCGATCACGCGACTGGTCGCTTCCTCCCGCCGCCGGCTGGCTTCATGCGGCTGCCATGCGTCGCTTCTTTCCGCAGATGAAATCAGCCATTCTACCATCTCCGCCAATCTCGGCGCGGCGATCTCGTACTCGTCATCGCCACGATGTCCGTAGCGTTGGAGGAGCGTGTTGCGGTCCTCCCCGGCGAAGAGATCATCGATCAGGTCTGCGTCTGGGGATGGCAGTCCTGCCACGATATAGAGGCTGAGCGCGGCTGCGTCATCGTGCTGGCCGATTGCATCCAATGCGGCCGCATAGCTGCCGATTGCGGTGATGGCCAGGCGCTGTTCGTCGTAGAATGCCGCTTCCAGCTTCGGCTCAATCTCCTCCATGACCTGCAGGATTCTGGCCTGGCTCCACACGCTTTTCTGTACCCCGACGGCCCAATCGATGATTCGAGTCTGGCTTTCCTTGATTTCATCCAGCAGCCGTTCGCTCTCTTTGACGGCATTCGATACTTTGCCGCCAGGGTTGATGTTTACAGGCCGGGCGACGCCCAACAGATGGGCTATGCGCTGCGCCGGTTGATTCCATGATGCACTGATGAGAGGAAGCCATACAGCATTGTCCCATCGTCCGCCGGTATTTTCGACGTCGGTCAGGCCGTCGGTCAGGCCCAGATTTCGGGCGTGGCGGCGATGCGCGGCGCGCTGGGCGATGCTGACGACGCTTTGGCTGAATGGGGTGAGAGGAGGGTCGTTGAACACAAATAACTCCGAATCGATGTGATGGCCGGGCCAAGCATAAACGTCAACGCCGCCCGAACACAAAGTTCAGACGGCGTTCCATTGACGACAGTATTGTTTTGGCGACGGATTTATCGGTTGCCCTACATCGGTGATGACCGTTTGTTGAGGGTATCAGGTCTGATCAGCTTGCACTTCACTCGCGCACGACGATGCCATCGAAAATCAAATCGACCACAGCGTCCAGCCGTGCATCCAGCGAACTGGCGAAGTCGTTCGTGCACCAAACCACCACCTGCTGAAAGTAGAGTGTATACAGAGCGTCGGCAATGAGCTGGTTGTCGATATTCGGGCGGATCTCGTTTCGTCGCTGCCCATTCTCCAACACGAGGATAAGCGTCGAGCGGAAATCGAGTCGGGCGCGCTTGCGGTCGACGAGGTCAGGCAGGCGCAACGCCCGATAGACCATCTCCCGCACGAGTTCCCGATCGGCGTCGAGGCCGAGCGCCAATGCCCGGAACAGCCCCTTTACTTTGCCCCTGGTTGTGACATGACCCAACCATTGATTGCTATCCGCCTGCTCGAGTTTGCCCAGCGTTTGTTCACCCAGAGCGAGGAGGACATCTTCTTTGGTGGGAAAGTAATTGAAAAATGTGCCTTTCGCCACGCCGGCCGCCCGTGTGATCTCAGAGACGGTGGTCTGCTCGTAGCCTTTTTCCCGGAACAGGCGCAGCGATTGCGTCAGCAGTCGTTGGCGCTTATCTCGTTTGTTGCGCTCGCGCTTGGACAGCGTTGGTTTCGTTTGGTTGGGTGCAGCTTTATAGCGGGTGGTAGCGTTCACAGTGATCATAATTTCCAGGAACCTGATAATTGAGGGGAACGGTGGCAATAAGTGCATTCCGGCAATGGTATGGCCTGAAAGGATCGTCGGCAAATGCTGTCTGGTCTTTTGTCTTTTGGTCTCACGTTTGGCGACCCTTTACAAAAGTGATGACGAGCCATTTGCCGAAAGGTTATGGTGTAATCGAGGAAATTTTGAAATCCGATACTGTAGCGGTCAATTTATTTCGGCAATTTCACCATTTTGGGGTTGCGGGCGTTTACAGGCGCGCGATGTTTTCAGAAAAGCAGTGAGGGCGGGGAGAGGAAGAGGATGAGTATGAGGAGGAGGATGAAAAAGTGCATGTGTGGGGTTTACCGGCGGCAAAGATCGTTTGACACGGCGCGGCATAACTTCCTATAATGGATTATCTTTTTCGCCTGTCAATGACCTGCGATCAGCACCGCTCACAGGAAACGACATGAGAGTAGTCAAACGGTATCCGAATCGCAAGCTGTATGATACTGAACGCAAGCGCTATGTGACGCTTGATGAAATCGCCATGATGATCCAGGAAGGTGAGTCGATCCAGGTTGTAGACCATGATACCGGCGACGATCTGACGAGCATTACGTTAGCGCAGATCATTTTTGAGCGAGAGAAAAAGCGATCGGGGTTTCTGCCGCAAAGCATTCTGACGACGCTGGTGCGTACCGGCGGCGGCACGCTCGACTATCTGCGTCGTTCCCTATCCGGTTCCCTCGGCGCACTCAGACTGCTGGAAGAGGAGATCGACAACCGCATCGACAGTCTGGTCGCCCGCGGCGAATTGGCCCAAGAAGAGGCGGACAGACTGCGCAAAGAAATCTATGACAACGCTTCATCGGCGGCCCGTGATGTCATTCCCGATCTGCGTATCGAGGCGGCATTGCAACGACTGAATGTGCCTACAAGCAGCGATGTTCAGGGTTTACAGACACAGGTTGAGGAATTGATGAAGCGGGTGGATCAGTTGTTGCAGGTGCAGGCGCAGCAAGGTGCGGAGATGCCCGCAGAAGAATCGGCGGAAGTCGATGAGCAGCAGCCCGAACTTCAGGATTAGAGACCGCAGGTTCATGACTGAAGCGCATTCATTCCCGCAACTCTCCTTTTCCGGCCCGAAATCCAAGACCGCACTCGTACTGGCCGGCGGCGGGCTGACGGGGACTGTGTATGAAATCGGAGCGTTGCGAGCCATCGACGAACTGTTGGTAAACAGTACGGTGGGAGACTTCGATATTATCGTCGGCACCAGCGCTGGCGCTCTCGTCGGTTCGATGCTGGCCAAGGGCTTCACCCCTGGCGAGATGATGCAATTGCTCGATGGCAGCCATCCCAACCTGGGGCGCATCCAACCGGACGACATCTTTTCACTCAATACTCGTGAGTTCTTCCGGCGGGGCTTTCAACTGCCCAACACATTCAAGAACGCATTGATGCACTATCTCCGTCATCAGAGCGACATGAATCTGTTCGATGTTTTCTGGTCGCTGATCGAAGTCATGCCTTCAGGTTTGTACGACAATCGTTCGCTGGAAAAATTCGTCACCGAGAATTTGGAGTTGCGGGGGGTGAGTAATAGTTTTCGGGATGTGCAATGCAAGTTGTATATCATCGCCACCGATCTCGACAGCGGAGAGCGGATCGTCTTGGGGCATGAACCGTGGCAGGATGTGCCGATCAGCAGGGCGGTGGCGGCGTCGAGCGCCGTGCCTCTGCTATACCGTCCGGTGCGCATCGGCAATACCGATCTGGTCGACGGGGGGTTGCGTGGAACTGCCAGTCTGGATCTGGCGATCGAGGCGGGCGCGAAGCTGATCGTCTGCATCAATCCGCTGGTTCCCATCGACAACACCGCCCATGAGAATGTACCACTGCTCGGCCCCGACGGCGAATACGTCAGCGAAAAGGGTTTGCAGGCTGTGGGTTCGCAGGTGTTGCGCATCATGCTGCACAGCGGACTCGATTATCATATCAAACAATTGCGCCGTCGTCACCCGGATGTCGATATCATCCTGATCGAACCCCGCCGCGACGATTACAAGATGTTCTTCTATAACATCATGCGCTATTCCGCCCGTGTCACGATCGCCCGGCATGGCTTTGAATCGATCACGGTTGATCTCGCCAACCAATACCCGCAATTGAAATCAATTCTTGCGCGCCACGGGTTGGAAATCACGCGGCGATTTGTGATCGAAGAACTGCAACAGATTCGCGACAGCAATTATGATATCGAGGTCATCCGCAACCTGATGGAACGCAGCCAGCGGCGGAAGGCTCTGGCCGAAGCCACGCCCGAAACCGCCTCTCAGGTCTGCAAAAAGCCCGTGCAGTCATTGCGCGACGTGCTGGCCGATCTGGAACGGGTGATCAGCGCCATGGAAACGACGCCCCCGGAAATCGCCACAGCAAACATGCCTGGCGACGGCGCTTTTAGATAGCCCTGCGCCCGACCCGAACTTACATCAAGCCCTTGTCTTTGAGCACTGCGGGATATTGCGCCTCGGCCTGACGGAATAGCGGGGCTAATTGCATCGCTTTGAACACGGAACCGTTCGTCTTGATCTGGCCGCCGAAAAACGCATCGCGCAGGCGCACCTTTCCCAGCCAGATGCCATGCAAGAGATCGGCGTCCAGGAACAGTTCCAGGTCTGGGCGTTTCCCATCCGGCTGGAACGTGAAGCCGATCGGCTTGCTGCGCGCATTCAGGCCGATGAATGCTTCCGGATTCGATACTTTTACATTGATGATTAACCCGCTTTTTGCGAATTCCTCGGTGGCGCCGGGCGTATGTTCCAGCCGCTCGAAGAGTTCGCGCATCACATCATAGAATTGATCGCTGTCGGTGTAGAAAGTCATTGTGTTGGGGTCAACTCCGTAAGCTTGAACTTACTGGCCGGGATCAGCCTCGAAAAACTGATTTGCGCTGGGCCAGACGTTCGTCAAGCTGAATCTGAATCTTGTTGCGGATGAGATCGGTCAATTCCGCCACGAAATCGGGATCGGCGATCATCTCATCGTCGTAAGCGCTGGTATCGATTGGTTCGCCGACGTCGATTGTCCATTTTGTCGGCAAAGGGAATACGCCCAACAGCCCTAGCCAGGGAAAGGTCGGCGTGATGGGAAAAGAGGATAACCCGAACGCGCGGGCGAGGGGTTTGGCGTCGGCCAGCACCGGGTAGGTTTCCTCGGACCCGACCACAGACACCGGCAAGATTGGCGCTCGCGCCTGTAACGCCTGTCGCACATAGCCCTCGCTTCCGAACTGGCCCAGCCGGTAGCGATTCCGATAATTCTTGCGCACGCCCTTGCCGCCTTCGGGAAAGACCAGGATGAGTTCTTCCTCTTCCAGCAATCGACGGCTGTTGTCGGGATGCGCGACCACCTGACCGCCTTTATTAAGCAAGGTCGAGAGGAAGGGCAGGGAAGGGAGCCAGTCAGAGGTGAGGGCGCGGACGAGACGGTGTGCGGCCTGATACTCGCGTACACCGTAGGCGATCATAGCGCCGTCAAAGGGGATTACGCCCGAATGATTGGCGAAGAGCATCGCCCGGCCTTCGTTGGGGATATGCTCGACCCCGTTCATCTCCACTCGCCAATAGTGCTTGTAGACTAAGCCGGTGATCAGCGCCAGATATTCGGCGACCTCCGCATCATAGCCCCACTTGTCCACTTCATACTCGCCCGTAAATCTCCGCTTGATGAAATCAGCCTGCATCTGAATGGCGACCTGGGCGACGTAGCCGATCCCCTGCCAGGTTTCCAATTGCAGCCACTCGCTGGCGATCAATTCATCGAACCGGCTCAGCACACGTTCCTGCATCTCCGGCGACATGCCCTGAACTCCCGCCTTGACGACATCGGCCAACTGCTGGGGTGAGAACGGGCTGCCAGAACGAGGCGTATCGCTCCCCACCTTTTCCGGATTATCCAACGCCTCGCGCACCTGTTGGCGCACCGCATCACGTTCGCCTAATTCCTGACCGTTTACCGTCGGAGTGGGCGCTTCGACTGATTCGCCTTCGTCTTCGAGGCTGGCGTGAATGCCGCAGTAAAGCATGCCCGGTCGGGCGTGGCGGCTGCACCTTTCGCCAGATTGCGTGATGGCTGCGCAGAGTGGTTCCTGTCCGTTATCGCTCATGGTATTCCGTCCTAATCCGTTTCGGGCAACCCGCGTAAATCGTCGGCAGCTGCGCCCACGCGCCTGCTGGCTTCCTGCACAGCGCCGGTCGTGCGTTTGCTCACGGCCACGGCCCCGCGCACGCCGTCGCCTGCCACGCGGTAGGCAGTGCTGGTTTTGCGACGATACTCGCGCAGTTGGGCGCTGAATTCTCGAATCGTACTTTCGGCGTCGCGGGTCGGCGTGAAGTCCAATTCCTGCTCCATGCGCGTGGTCGCCGCCACCCACGAATAGCGCAGGAAATCCCAGGGCATGGGCGCGGCTTTGGCAACGCCAGGGCTGATTTTTCGTCCCCAGCGCGCGCCCGCATAAACCAGGGGGTGGAATATGGGCGCCGGGGGCACGCCAGCCAGAGCCAGGACTTTGAGCAGAGGCAGAGGTTCGGGCGCTGCCACATTGTAGACGCCGTTGAAATCATTCATGATGCAATGGCCGTATGCCCGCAACACGTCGTCATGATGGATGAACTGCATCCGGGGTTCAAATCCCAGCAGGGTCGGCGCTATCGGCAGGGCCAGATAGGACGCCATCGGCGTGGGCACGCCGCCGCCAAGGATATTGGCGAAGCGCAGCGTCGTCACGATCATATCCGGATATTGGCGACGGAAACCGGCGATGAAGATCTCGATCTCGCGCAGTTCGTGGATGTACGCATAGGCTGGCTCTCCGACGAAATCCGCATCCTCGGCGATGAACGAGGGGTTTTCAGGGTGAGCGCCATAGACGAAGGCGCTGGAAGGGATAATCACCTTGCGCACGCCAGCCGTGGCGGCGGCTTCGAGCAGCCGCATGGTTCCGATCACGTTGCTGTCATAAACCTCATCGGCCCGCTCCTGCCGCCAGCGAAACGAGCAATGCAGCACCGTGTCGATGTTTTCGGCCTGAAAAAGTTTGCCCACCAGCGGGTTGCGAATGTCAGCTTCGACAAATTCAACGCCGGGAAACGGCTTTGTCATCGGCTTGATGTCGATGCCAAGTACGCGTACGCCAAAGCCGCTGGCCAGGCGGGCGATTCTGCGCCCCCACGGGCTAAAAAGGCCGGTTATGGCAAGTGTGCGCATGTTTCGGGGTCTCCTTGTTGGTTCGACTGGTGAATCTCTCGACGCCGGGCGGATGACAACTCAGACGGAGAGCACGAATCCAACGAATCGATTATAGTATCTCGACTGGCGCGGGGTCAACGGCGGCGGTTTCTTCCGTGTACAAAATGGCTTGCAATTCCGGCAGCTTGGCCTCCATCGCCGCCCGCCCGCGTGCGATCGACGCTTTGCGATGGAACATGAACATGCCGTAACCGGTGAGGTCGGGCAACACCAGCACATCGGCGCTCGCGGGATCGTCGCCAGCTTTGCACAATGCATAGCCGAGAATCGTCGTGAAGTACGCCATAAATCCCGTGGGGATATGAGTTGGCGGGCCGAAGAGATTGACGGCGAGCACGATATCCACGCCGAGTTTGCGCACCGGACGAATGGGCAGGTTGTTTACCATACCGCCATCGACATACACTTGACCGTCAATCGCGATGGGGGTGACGAGCGGCGGCACGCTGGAACTGGCCCGCACGCAGGGCGCGACGCGACCCATGCAGAATTCGTGCTCCTCCCCGGTCAGGGCATTCGTGCCGATGCAGACAAAGGGCATGGTCAGTTGGTCGAAAGTATAATCACCGATCTTGCGGATCAGATATTTCTCCATGGAATCAAAGGAGATGAAACCGCGCGAGGGCAGGGTGAGACGGGCGAGGTGAAACCAATTGATCGTCCGGGACAGTTCGGTGATCTCGTCCACCGACTTTCCCGCCGCCAATGCATAGCCCAGGATGGAACCCACGCTGGTTCCGGCCACGGCATCAACCCGTACGCCAGCCTCGTGCAGCACTTGCAGCACGCCAACGTGGGCGAGGCCGCGCGAGCCTCCTCCTCCTAATGCCAATCCCAATCGTTTCTGAACCCGACCTTCCATCGTCATTCAGCCTGCTTTTGCCCAATCCTGGGCATGATGTCCCCAAAGCTCGAATACCCAGGCGTCGAGGCCCAATTCCAGCAGTTTTTCGATGCCGGGCTTGCCGGTCTCCGCATCCCATTGGCGCACGGAGTAATAATGGTCGAGCAGCGTTTCCAGGTCGGGTACATAGCCAGCGGTGGGGCCAGTTTCGTACGCTTCCAACAACGGCTTGGGCAGGGTGTCGTTGGCGCGGGTCAGGCCCAGCCTGTGGTTTAGCGCCCGCTTCAATGTGTAGATGCGCTCCCCGGCTCGCGAGATATCTTCGGGCCGCCAGTCCCAGCCGGTGATGCTGCACCAGAGTTTGAGGAAGTAGGGGATGGGCACTTCCTCGAAATGGCAGATGATGGCGCTGTTCGTGAAAGCCCGAAAGTCGATGATGTTGGCTGTCACTTCCATTTTCTCGCGTGATTCATCGTGCGCATAGGAATAACCGCAACCAATCTCCGGCGCTTCCCGGCCCTGTTCCCAATGGTACACATCACCCGCCATGTGACAGGCGCCGCGCGTGGAAACTGCGTACACAAGCCCCTGGCCGGAATGGGCGTGGACATCGTGAAAAGGCAGTTCCAGTTTATTGGCATGGATCGCCAGTTCGGGCACGCCCAACGCTTCGCCCACACGCGCCGCCCCCTGCGCCAAAAGCTCGCCAAAGCCCTCTCGTCTGGCGATTTTCTCGATCAATGTGAGCGCAGGTTTGGCATCGCCCCAGCGTAGTTCTAGCCCGTCCGTCACGCTTTCATCGATGATGCCGTTCTCAAAGAGATAATAAGCGAAAGCGATGGTGGAGCCGCAGGAGATCGTGTCCAGTCCGTAGAGATTGCACAAATGCCCGGCGTAGGTGGCGTCCTCGAGGCTGGACGATCCGATCAGGGGGCCGAACGCCACAGCGGTCTCATATTCCGGGCCGTCGATATGCCCTTCCACCCGCTCCGGCAATTCCACCTCGCGCCCGCAGGCGATGGGACAGCGGAAGCAAGGCACATGCCGCTTCAACAAGGCGTCACTGAGTTGCCCGGCATTGATGTGATCCTCGATGCCGTTCAATTCATTCGTCGTGTAATAATATCCGCTCACATCGCCCACAATCGGCCCGACATCCATGCTCATCAATGTGCCGCCCAACCGCAGCATTTGCGCCGTGATATCTTCGATCACGAAGTTGGTGACCTCACGGGTCGCGTCTTTGTTGCCGCCATCATCGAAGATCGGCGGTTTGGCGCGACCGGTCACAGCGACAGCCTTGAGTTTTTTGCTGCCCATTACCGCACCCAGGCCTGTGCGCGCAGCCGCCCGACCATGATCGTTCATGACGCCGGCGTAGAGCACCTGGTTTTCTCCGGCCAGTCCGATGCAGGCGACGCGCACCCGTTTGTCGTCCATGATTTCCCGGATGGCGTCCTGAGTGGCGTACATGTCCAGGCCCCAAAGTTTATCGGCTTCGTGCAGCGTGGGCGGCCTGCCTTCCCGGATTTCCAACCACACTGGCTGTTCGGCCTGCCCGGTGACGATGACGCCATCGTAGCCGGTGCGCTTCAACTCCGGCCCCCAGAACCCCCCCGAATTCGCCTCGCCCGTGAGACCCGTGGCGGGCGAGCGCGCCACCACCGAGAAGCGACCCGCCGCCGGGGTGGACGTGCCCACCAGGGGGCCGGTCATGAATATCAGTGGATTGTCCGGTCCCAACGGATCGGTCTCGGCGGTGATGAAATCGGACAGATAGCGTGCGCCCAGCCCGCTGCCGCCGATGAAATCCCTGGCGTAGGCAGCGTTAAGCGGCTCATCCCACATGCGCCCGGTGGTCAAATCGACGCGCAGAATCTTGCCCATGTAGCCGGGCATGTGAATGGCCGGAGCGCTGGAAAAGGTCTGAGCCGGTGACATAAAGTTCGGTATGAGGTTAAACCGGTGGGGAGTCAACTAACCTGAAGTTACAACGAGAACAGGAGTTTTTTACTCGACGATGGACGACAGATGATAGACGATTGAACTCGTTTTGTCAGTGCATCCGCCATCGTCCATCGTCAATGGTCTATCGTCAACGGTTGGTCAAAATAGCGGTTTCAAACTGACGTCAGTTTAGAAATCGATTGTCTTGCCGCTGTACGCATACAAAAAGAGTTTGATCAGTTCATCCCGTTCGGGCACGCGCACGCCGCTGATAAAGGTACCGTCGCCTTCGCCAAACTCGCAAAGCTGGACGACCAGGCCATCGTACTGCGCCCGGTCGATGCCCATGTCGGCGGCGGTCAGCGGCTGCCCCACACTCCGCTGCAATTCACGGATGGCGGCGATCACGGCGCGGGCGGCTTCCGATTCATCGGCATTGGCTGCGGGCAAGCGCAGGGCATGGGCGATATCGCGGAAGCGGGTGGATTCAGGCTCCCCGGCCATGTATTCGAGTGTGTACGGCAGGAACAGGCTCACACAGCGGCCATGGGGCAGTTTGAAATTGCCGCCAAGGGCATGGCCCATGGCATGGGCGAGCGATGCCCAGGAGTTGATGAAGCCCAGTCCGGCCAGCGTGGCGGCATTGGCCATATGCTCGCGCGCTTCCTCATCGCTGCCATCTTCGTAGGCGCGCGGCAGATATTCGAAGACGAGTTGAATGGCCTTCAGGCAGATGCCGTCGGTGAAATCGTTGCGGAAGGTGGAAAGGTAGCCCTCGATGGCGTGGGTGAGTGCGTCCAGCCCGGTGTCGGCGGTGATGCGAGGCGGCAGGTTTCGGGTGAGTGCGGGATCGACGATCGCTTTGGTGGGCATGGTTTCCCGTGATCCCAGCGCCAGCTTGCGCCCGTCGCTGTGGTCGGTCAGCACCGTCGCCCAGGTGACTTCGGAGCCTGTGCCGGCTGTGGTTGGGATTGCAATCAGGCGCGCCTTCCGCCCAAGGTTCAGTTCGATCATGGGGCTGATCTCGTCCGGTTGCAGTTCGGGGCGTTCATAGAGCACCCACATGGCCTTGGCCGCATCCATCGACGAGCCGCCGCCCAATCCCACGATCCAATCGGGCTCCCATTGCCGCATGATATCGGCGCCGCGCTGCACGGTTTGCAACGAGGGTTCCGGCTCGACTTCGGCGAAGACGGCGGTTTCGATATTCGCAACCCTGAGATGGCTCGCAATGCGCTCTGAGAAGCCCAATTCGTGCAGGACAGCATCGGTGACGATAAAGGCGCGCTTGCCCTGAATAACCTCGAGCTGGCCGAGGGCATCTTCGCCATAGATGATTTCAGGGCAATCGAAGAACCACATAAATCAACCCTCGGGATAGGAAGTGGGCACGCTGGCAGCCGCGTTGACCAGATCGAGCGTGGCCTTGACCGACCGCATGATCTTGCCGAGATTGCCCTTCAGTTTGAGTTGGCGGCTCACCAGGGCTTTGATCGGGTCCATTTTGCCGTCGAAGATTTTGCGAAAGGTGTCGATGGTTCCTTCGATCACGAACTCGGGGTCCTTGTCATCCTCGCCATCCACCATATGGGCGTCCCGACATTCGCCATGCCAGAGATCGATGTAGAACTTTTGCGGCTCTTTGATTGGGCCGTGCGGAGATACGATGAAGTAGAAATCGCCTTCCCACTTCTCGGCGGATTTCTTGTAGGCCTCGCTGGCATTGACAGCGTCCTTAAATGCTGCCACCCAATCGGGTGAAGGGAATAAATAGGCCATGGTTTCCTCCGTTGGAATAAGATAGATTCGTCTATATGACGCAGTGCGTCGAAAAGTATAGCACGCCGCTGCCAGCATGGCTAAATGATGAGTTCCAAATGCACCGTCTGCAAAACTTTTTACCGCATCCCGCATTCGATCTGACCTTGCCATCGTCATAGCCAGCCATTACAATCGAATTATGAGCTTTCCTCCGATCCGATTTCCCGAAAACGTGCCGTCGCTGATCACGCTTACTACCGACTTTGGACTGGCCGATCCCTATGTGGCAGCCATGAAGGGTGTGATTCTCGATATCCTGCCCTGGGCGAAGATCGTGGACATCAGCCACGCCATCGCCGCCCAGAACGTGATGCAAGCGGCTTACGTGCTGGCGACGGCTGCCCCCTATTTTCCCAGACGAACCGTTCACATTGTCGTGGTTGATCCTGGCGTCGGAACCCAGCGGCGGCCCATTGCCGTTTACACCGACACCGCCTGTTACATCGGCCCCGACAATGGGGTGTTCAGCCTTGTCTATGCCAAAGAAAATGTGGCCGAGGTGCGGTTATTGCAAAACGTTTTTTATATGCGACCGGCCATCAGCAACACGTTTCATGGCCGGGACGTGTTCGCTCCATTTGCCGCTTATGTTGCTGCCGGCGCGCCCGGAAACAGCCTGGGCCCGCTTGTCCACGATCCCGTCGCTCTGCCAATTCCGAAGCCGACTCGAGAAAGTGACGGCTCAATCGTCGGTCAGGTGATCTACATCGACCATTTCGGCAACCTGGTGAGTGACATCCCGGGCGATTGGCTGAACGATGGCGACTGGACGATCGAGATCGCTGGCGCGCAGATTCATGGAACCAGCGCTACTTATGGCAACGTCGATCAGGGTGAACTCGTGGCGTTGATTGGCAGCAGCGGTCTGCTCGAAGTCGCCGTGCGCAATGGCAGCGCCGCACAAAAACTTGGCATCGGGCCTAGCGCAACCGTCGTCGCCCGGCCACTTCCATCCTGAAAATTCGTTATCCTCTCCCCACCCATCCCCATGAATGACTATTTCGTAATCAATGGCGGCAAGCCCCTCTGCGGCGAAGTGCGGGTAGCCGGCAATAAGAATGCCGCGTTGCCGATGCTGGCCGCAACCCTGCTCACCGACCAGCCAGTCACACTTCACAACGTGCCCCGTATCGGCGATGTGGCCGCCATGTTGGAATTGATGCAGGACCTGGGCGTGCGCGTGCTGGCCAACGGCGGCAGTTCGATCACCTTGCAAGCCGAGAATGTGGGGACTCGCCGCCTGTCTCCCGAACTCTGTCGCCAGATTCGAGCGTCGATTTTGCTGGCCGGGCCGATGCTGGGCCGGTTGGGACAGGTGGAATTGCCCCCGCCCGGCGGTGATGTGATTGGCCGCCGCCGTATTGATACGCATCTCCTCGCTTTCGAAGAGTTGGGTGCACGCGTAGAAGTAAATCCCTCGGATCACCAGATTGTGATCCGCTCCAACGGCCTGCGCGCAGCGGACATGCTGTTGGACGAAGCCAGCGTCACCGCCACCGAAAACGCCTTGATGGCCGCCGCGCTCACGCCCGGACGCACCTATATCCGCAACGCCGCTTCCGAACCCCACGTGCAAGACCTCTGCCGGATGCTGACCGGTATGGGGGCTGTCATCAGCGGGATCGGCAGCAATACCCTTTGCATCGAAGGCGTGAAAACGTTGAGAGGCGGCGAGTTTCGGGTGGGGCCGGATCTGCTTGAGGTCGGGTCATTCCTGGGTCTGGGCGCTGTCACGACCGGAGAGATGCGGATCAAGGATGTGAATCGCGATGATCTGCGCATGGTGTTGCATGTTTTCCGCGAGCGCCTGGGCGTGAACTGCTGGTTCGATCAGGATGATCTGGTTGTGGGCGAAAAGCAGGATTTGCGCGTGGCGATGGATGTGGGCGAAGCTGTGCCCAAAATCGACGACGGGCCCTGGCCGCATTTCCCCGCCGATCTTCTCTCGGTGGCTTTGGTGGTCGCCACACAAGCACAGGGTACAGTGCTGATTCACGAAAAAATGTTCGAGAGCCGCCTATTCTATGTTGATAAGCTGATCACGATGGGAGCGCGTATCATCCTCTGTGATCCTCACAGGGCCGTGATCGTTGGGCCCTCGCAGCTATACGGTCAGGCCCTCACCAGTCCCGACATCCGAGCGGGGATGGCTCTGGTCATGGCGGCGCTGGCCGCCGACGGCACCAGCACCATCGCCAATGTCAACCAAATCGACCGGGGCTATGAACGACTATCCGAGAAATTATCGGCTTTGGGAGCGGACATCGTGCGCACCGGCGACGCTCCCGCTATCGATTGACCTGATTTCTTGCTCGTCGCAACCCAATTGAGAAGTTCCCCCAAACAATGTCTTGCCTGATCCCCGCCTCAGGAACTGCAAAAACCGATGACCCTGGCCCTGCCTCTGGCGTTTCTCGCCGCGCTGCTCCCCACCATCATCTATGTCTATCTGATTTGGTGGTGTGACCAGTACGAACGCGAGCCAGCCTGGTTGCTGCTGGTCGCTTTTTTGTGGGGGGCGATCCCGGCCATCTTGTTATCATTGGGGGCCGAAGTTGTGCTCGGCAACGCCTATGACGCTTTCGCCCTGGGCTTGCAGGGCAGTTTGCGCCGGGTTGTGATCATTTCGCCGGTCGTGGAGGAACTGGCTAAAGGGCTGGCTTTGCTGGGTCTGATTCTTTTCTTTTCGCAAGAAATCGACGGCGTGCTCGACGGCATCATCTATGGGGCGCTGGTGGGCATCGGCTTTGCCATGACCGAGAATTTCTTCTTCCTGAATCGGGCAGCACAGGCCGGCATCCAGGATTTGCTGACCACCGCCCTGGTGCGAACGCTCGTGTTCGGCCTCAATCACGCCTACTATGCGGCTATCATCGGCGCTGCAATCGGGCTGGCGGCCTGGCAGACAAACAGCATGAAACGCGCCTTGATCATCCTGGGTGGTCTGGCGTCGGCAATGCTGGTGCATGCACTGCACAATCTCACCACGATTCTGGCTGCCTACTATCCCCTGCTCACCCTCTTTAGCGTACTCTTGAACTGGGGCGGGGTTGCGCTGTTCGTCGTTATCATTCTGCTTTCGATCGGCGAAGTGCGCGAGCGCATGCAACTCTATCTGGCCGACGAAGTGCCTGATGTCGTCAGCGCCCACAACTATGGATTCTTACTGACCTGCGACCTCCGTTGGGGGCGGCTCACAGCCTGGTTGGCAGGAAAGGATGCCCGCCAGGCGCGGCTTGAAGTTCAGTTTCAGCGCACCGCGGCGGAATTGGTGACAGAAAAGCGCCGGGAGGAGTTGCGCGGCGAGGAGGCAGAGATAGAACTGATCACGCTACGGCAAAGGCTGCACGCCCTCGATCAGGAACTTGGCCGCGCCCATTGTTGATCAACGGTTCTTCGGCGGCCGAATAACTTGGAACCTGGATATCTAAGGCGCCGGGGCCAGGATGGGCGGGCCGCTGGCGCGAGTCTCGGCCATCCAGCCCTCATTTCCCTCGTATCGCACAAGCCACCAGCGCAGCCCATCGGCTTCTCGTGGGCCGTCAACGACCGTGAGAATGGCGCCAGCCGGAATCAGCGCCACCCGATCGGTCACCGGTTTTTCGATATAGCCCGGCGAGCGCCGCATATTGACCGGGCCGTCATTCACATTTTGCAGCCTGTCGCCGGGCTGATAATTGCCGTCGGCGCTGACCCCGCCATCCGGTTCGTCCAGGGGTTCCGGCGTCGGCGTGGGTTCCGGCGGGGTGGGGGTGGGGATTTCGGGCGGCGGAGTCCAGGTCTGCCCGGTTGTCGGCAGGACGTTGAGCCTGTCCGCCAGTCTGGGCAACACGACCAAACCCGCCGTGCATAGCATAAATCCAAAAAGCAAAATGCCCACGGCCAGCCCCGCCAGCACGGGATTGGCTTCCTTTTTCATGGTGGGGTTCGAGGATGTGGTAGACATAATGTCGAATCGATGAAAATCAATTCAGGGGTAGGCAACATCCTGCATCGGCCAGAAAGCTGACAGCAGCCTGAATCTCGGCCGGATGCAAATACCAGTCCAACTCGCAAATGCGCAGGGCGTCATCCGGCAGGGTGGCAGCTATCATCGCGAAATCGATCTGACCCTGGCCTGGGGGAAGGTGGTCCCGCAGGGCGAGGGTGTCGTGCAGATGGGCGGCGATGATGCGGGGCCCGCAGGCGTCGAGCCATGCTTGCGGGTTGGGCATACCCAGATTCGCCTGCACCTGTACATGGCCGCAATCGTACCACAATCCCAGCACGTCGGGATCATGTTCGGCCAGGATGATTTGCGCCTCTTCCAGGCTGGGGATTTCCAGAATGTGCAGGCGGGTTTCGATGCCGAGCCGGATGCCGGCAGCCTGGGCATGGCGAGCCAGTTCATGCAAAGAACGACGTATGGCGCTCAGGTTGGGTTCCACCATTTCACGCCGTGCAGCCAGCACTTCGGCAAGGGCCTGATCGTACACGGCCATGCCCTGCCAGCCGCCATAGAATCGTTGGTAAAGCGTCCATTCCAGGCGGTGCGGCGCTTCGCTGCGACCGGCATGAATGCAAACGGCTTTCGCTCCCCAGGCGGCGGCCAGATCGATGCTGGCCTTGCCCTGCGCAACCGCCCATTCCCGCAACACAGGATCGGGGCTGGAGATGAGAATCTCGGCAAGCCTGGTGTCGTGCGGGTGCGGCACGACGGGGGCCGGGTAATGCACCGAACTGATCGGGATTTCGCCAGGACGCAGCCCGGCCAGCATCGGCGGGGTGATGATATGGCTGAGCTCGATTTGCTCAAACCCAAGTGCCTGCACCTGTCCCCACCAGTCGCGGACGTGCGCACTGCGGTTCTGCATCCACATGGTGGAAAGAGCGGGTTTCATCGTCATAATGTTTTCATGGGGCCGGAGTGATCGTTTGTTCCAATATTCGGCGGGCGGCGGGGGAACGCAGCCATTCGAGCAGCGCCCGTCCGCCAGGGCCGGGTGAGTTTGGCAGCACGAGATAGACAGGCAGGATGAGGGGGTAATCCGGCTGATTGGGCTGGATTCCGTCGAGCGCCAGCATCTGCACACTTTCGTCCAGGCTGTTCAGGCGGGCGTAACCGATTGCGCCGTCATTGCGGCTTATGTATTCGGTCACCGCTTCGTCGCTGGGTTGGATCAGCGCCGCCAGACTGACCGGCATCTCCTGCATGATCGTTTGCTCGAAGATGGCGCGTTCGCCGCTGCCTTCCTCCCGGCTGACCAATTTCACAGGCGTCTGACGTTCGTCGGGCAGCGATTGCACGCGTCCACCAAAAAGCTGGCGCAAATCTTCGACTGCGATGGCATTCAGTTCCAAATCAGGCTGGGCGATGATCGCCAGAGCGACATGGCCGATCAGATCGAAATCGAGTTCGGGATACCGATCGGGGGCGGTGGGGTCGGTGCTGATGGCGAAGGCGGCCAGGCCGTCGGCCACTTCCTCCACGCCCAGGGCGGAGGCGGTAGCGTCGAATGCAATCTGAATCTCCGGGTGGCGGGCGCTGAACTCGGACTCAAGCTCCGGCCAGCCCTCGCCCAGCACGGAACTGCCGACACCATGCAGGGTGGCGGGCGTTGGCGTGGGCGGCGGGGTGGAGGGATTGCACGCTGCCAGGAACAAAAGCATGAACCCCAGGCAAGCAGTCCAACTCCAACGAGCGGTTTTCAGCTTCCCAACCAGAGCAGGCGGATGAAAGTGAGCCCGGCGACGATCCATGTCCAGATCGCAAATATATAAAAACTGTGGCCCTGCAAATACCGCAGCAACCAGCGAATGCACAGGAAACCGGAGATCGCAGCAGCTAGAAAACCGACGATGAGAGGCATCCAGTCGCCGAAACTGGGCGTGGCGTCCAACAGGTCAGGCAGTTTGAACAGGCCCGCCCCGAAGATGATCGGCGTCCCCAGCAGGAATGAGAACCGGGCGGCGGCAGGGCGATCGAGACCGCGCCACAATCCCGCCGACATGGTTGCTCCGCTGCGGCTGATGCCGGGCGCAATCGCCAACGCCTGAGCGAAGCCGATGATGATTGCATTAGGAATGCCCATCTTGTTCACTGGCAACGTGCCACGATGCAGCCGTTCAGCCAGCACCAACATCACGCCGGTGGCAACCATGAGCACAGGCACAATCGCCGGCGTCTCAAAGAGTTGCGTGAAAAAGTCTTCGAGCAAATAACCGAGCACGGCGGCAGGGATTGTGCCGATTATGATCAGGAAGAAAAGACGATCCTGACCTTCCGGGTCGGCTTTTCCTCGCAAGCGATTGAGGACGGCGGCAAACATGCGCAACCAATCGCGCCAGAAGTAGACGAGAACGGCGAGGAGCGTGCCCCAGTGCAGCAGGGCGTCGAAGGCCAGACCGGGCGAGTCCCAGCCCAGCCACCAGGGAACCAGAACCAGATGGCCGGATGAACTGACTGGCAGGAATTCGGTTAGGCCTTGCACGATGCCGAGGATGAGCGCTTGAATTGTGGTCATGTTGTTAATGGTTTAGGGTTTGGAAGGCGGGTATGGAAACATTGATTTACTGTTGACGATAGACCATTGACGATGGACGAAGTAAAACACAATAGCGCCATGTGACCCGTTGTCAATCGTCGTGCGCAAAACGATTGGTTTCATCGTTTAGTTCAGACGTTTTCATCCTCCCCCAGGTAATCGGCGAGGAATTGTTCTCGAAACTCGGCCAGAGTGGCGGATGCGATATGCGCTCGCAAGTCGGCCATGAGCCTTTGCAGAAATCGCAGGTTGTGCAGGGTGGTGAGGCGCAGACCGAATATCTCGTTGGCGCGCAGCAGGTGGTGGACGTAGGCGGATGTGAAGTGCCGACAGGCGTAGCAAGCGCAACCGGCCTCCAACGGCACCTCTTCGTCAGCGAAGCGGGCGTTGCGCAGGTTGATGCGCCCCTTGCGCGTGAGAATAGCCCCATGCCGGGCGATGCGTGTGGGCAAGACGCTGTCGAACAGATCGACGCCCCGGAAGACGGCTTCGACGATATCGTCCGGCGCGCCCACGCCCATGAGATAGCGTGGCCGATCGGCGGGCATGGCGGGCATCACGGCGTCGAGGGCGCTGTACATCTGCTGCTTGGTCTCACCGACTGCCAGGCCGCCAATCGCATAGCCCGGCAGGTCGAGGCCAGCCAGAAATTCGGCGCTCTGCACCCGCAGGTCGGGAAAGATGCCGCCCTGGACGATGCCAAACAATGCTTGCTCAGAGGACCGCCGCTGTGCGTTGGCGCAACGTTCGGCCCAGGCATGGGTGCGAGCCAGCGCCTGTTCATTGTACAGCCGGTCGAGCGGATCGGGACATTCGTCGAAGCACATGATAATGTCAGCGCCTAATTGCGCCTGAACTTCCATCACCATTTCGGGCGTAAAGCGGTGGGAGCTGCCATCGATGTGTGAGCGGAAGGTGACGCCGTCGTCGTCGACTTTGCGCATGGCGCTGAGCGAGAACACCTGGAATCCGCCGGAGTCGGTGAGGATTGGCCCATCCCAATGCATGAAGTCATGAAGTCCGCCAAAACGATTGACGCGTTCGGCTCCGGGACGCAGGTACAGATGATAAGTATTTGCCAGAACCATTTCAGCGCCCAGCTCGCGCACTTCTTCCGGGCTGAGCGTTTTGACCGTCGCCTGGGTGCCGACTGGGGCGAAGGCAGGCAGATGAACTTCGCCATGCGGGGTGTTGAACACGCCGAGTCGCGCAGCGTCGTCGGTAGCCTGAAGCGAATAGCTGAATGTCATCGATAATCCTTCGTGATTGCTGCAAGACGATGCGGTGATTGCAGCTTGACCGCCCATCATGATAGGATGCCGGTAGCTTCGGCCAGACACAAGCGCATGACCATCATCAGATGCAGAGCAAAACGACAGCGATTGTATGTCCCCCCGGTGGCATCGTCAAATGCCCGATGTGACCGCTTTCTGATCGGGGCGATGGCGTTGGCATTATTGGCGTTTTTCTCGATAGCTGCCGGGCCGCCCGTGCTGCGCAGCGGTGATGTGCGGCCAATACGCCTGTATCCGGCGCAGGTGCAATCGATGAGCGAGATCATAGCGGGGCCGGAAGTGGCGGCTCGCTCGGCCATATTGGTCGATGACAGCAGCGGCGAAAAACTCTGGGGCAAGGATGAGAACGCCGCACTGCCGATGGCAAGCACCACGAAAATGATGACGGCCCTGGTGGCGCTGGAAACGCTCTCGCCCGATCAGGTGGTGACCGTACCGCAGGCTGCCCTGATTGGCGATGCCAGCATGGGATTGCAGGCGGGCGATGGGGTCACTGTCGAGACGTTGCTCTATGGGGCGTTACTGCCTTCGGGTAACGATGCCGCTATGACGTTGGCTCTGGCAGCGGCAGGCACGACCGAAGCGTTTGTGGAGCGCATGAATGCCAGAGCCGCCGACTGGGGACTCACCCAGACGCATTTCGAGAACCCGCATGGTCTGGATGAGCCCGGCCATATCAGTTCCGCCACCGATCTGGCGGGGCTGGCGCGTCAGGTGCTCGACTCACCCGTGCTGGCGAAAATCGTGGCGACGCCGCAGACAACACAACAGGGCTATGCCCTGACCAGCACCAACGAACTGCTCACGACTTATCCCGGCGCGAACGGCGTGAAAACAGGGACGACGGATGAGGCCGGGCAGGTGCTTGTCGCTGCCGCCACGCGCCGTGGCGGCAGTCCCCTCAGCGTCGTTCTCAATAGCCCCGACCGTTTTGCCGAATCCGCCCGCCTGCTCGATTTCTATTTCGACCATTGGGCCTGGCTCCATCCTCGCCTGCAATCCGATGCGCTGAACCGGGTGACCGGGCCTGACGGCAAAACCTACGCCATGCGCACGCCCGATCAACCCACATTCTTGCCGCGATGGCAGGCCGACCAGTTACGCGACTTCCGCCAGATAAGCTTCGACGCCGTGAATCAACCGTCGGGGATGTACGAAGTCTGGCTGGGTGAGCGAAAGCTGTCCGAGACGCCTATCACATTCCTGGCTCAACCCGACTTCGTTTCGGATTCAACACATGCGTCTGAATAAATTTCTTGCCCATGCCGGTATCGCCTCCCGCCGCGGCGCCGATCGCCTGATCCAGGAAGGTCGGGTGCAGGTCAATGGCCGCACGCTGTATGAAATGGGGGTGCAGATCGATCCCGAAAAAGATAGGGTGACCTTCGATGGCAGGCCGGTGCAGATTGGGGCAGCGGATACGACGACCCTTCTGCGCAACATGCCTGCGGGCGTGCTCTCCACCCGCCATGATCCAGAGGGTCGGCCTACGGTTTTCAGCCTGATCCCGCCCGAGTATAGCCCCCTTTATCCGGTGGGACGATTGGATCTGGACAGCGAAGGCCTGATGTTGTTGAGCAATGATGGCGACCTGACCTATCGGCTGACTCACCCGTCTTTTGAACACGAGAAGGAATATTGGGTCAAGATTCGGGGCTATGTGCCGGAACCGGCCATCCGAAAATTGAAAAAGGGCGTCGAATTGGAAGATGGTCAGGCGCGGGCTGGCGTGCGCCGGCTGAAAAGCATCCCGGCGGAACAGCGTTTCTGGCTGGAGCCGGAGCCCGATCCCCGGCACACCTGGCTGGTCTTCATTTTGCACGAAGGGCGCAAACGGCAGGTGCGGCGCATGTGTCAGGCGGTCGAGCTCGACGTTCTCCGCCTTGTGCGTGTGCGCATGGCCTCGCTCCACATCGGCGACCTGCGTCCGGGTCAGTGGCGTCCTTTATCCGCACGGCAGCGACGCGCCATCGACGCTATCAAAACCAGCGAATGAATCAAATCACTGAATTCCCTCGATTGCACACAGTCCCCATGTCAAACCATGAAGTCCCGCAAGTTATCGCCATCGACGGCCCCGCCGCTTCGGGCAAAAGCACAGTCGGCGAGGCCGTAGCCCGACGGCTCGGATTCCTCTATTTCGATACAGGCGCCATGTACCGGGCGGTCACGCTTGCCGCCATCGGGCGTAAAATCAATCTTGGAGACGAGACTGCCGTCACGGCCCTGGCCGAGTCGGTTCACATCGATATTGTGCCTCCGACGGTCGAAGATGGCCGCCAATATACCGTGCTCGTCGATCAGGTCGATGTGACCTGGGGCCTGCGCTCTGCCGAGGTGGACGCGAATGTCTCGACCGTGAGCGCCTATCCCGGCGTGCGCGCCGCGCTTAGCCGCCAGCAAAGGCGGGTGGCGAAAACAGGCAGGGTTGTGATGATGGGTCGTGACATCGGCACTGTCGTGTTCCCGGAAGCCCCGCTCAAAGTGTATCTGAACGCATCGGCTGAGGTGCGGGCGCGGCGTCGTGCTCAGGAATTGGCTGAGCGAGGTCAATCCGTCGATCTCGCTTCCGTGCTGGCGGCGATGATCGAGCGAGATGCAATCGACAGCAATCGGGAAACCGCACCACTGCGCATCGCCTCTGGCGCTGTGATCGTCGAGACGGATGGACTGGCGATCGACGAAGTGGTGGAGCGGATTGTTGCGCTTGCCCACGAGCGATTTCAATGATATTGCAGCGTCATTTCGGTTTAGTGCAGCCATGACCGGGCAAAACAAGCTGGCTCACCCAGACCTCTGGCGGCGATTTCAGCACTGGCTATGGAGCCTGATCGTCTATTTACTTGCCCTGCTGCTCTACGGGTTGGATGTCGAAGGGCTGGAAAATGTGCCGCGCACGGGACCGACGATACTTTACTACAATCATATCCACTACGCCGATCCCTTTGTGATCGCCGGGCTTTTGCGATTTGCACGATACTCGGTTCCTATCGCCAAAATCGAACTCAAGACCAGCCCGATTATCGGCAAATTGATGACCTGGTACGGGGTAATCTACGTGGATCGGTCGATCGCCGATCGCAACGCCATGCGCGAAAGCATCGAAGTATTGGATGCAGACGGCATGCTCACCATCGCGCCGGAAGGAACCCGTAGTGAAGTGGATCACAGTTTGCTGCCGGCGCGGCGCGGCATCGGTTTTCTGACGCGGCGTGGCGCCGCTACCCTCATTCCCGTGGGCGTCTGGGGGACGGTTGACTTCCCGAATTCCTACAAAAAAGGCCGCCGTTCGGTGGCGCATGTACGGTTTGGCAAGCCCTTTCGCGTCGATATCCCCGATGGATTGGGCAAGCGACAGATCGAGATGTTGATCACAGATAGGGCGATGGCGGAGCTGGCGGCGATCCTGCCGGAGGATATGCGCGGGGCGTATGCGCCGTCAACAAATGCATCCAAACTAACCATTGAAGATTGAATAGCGGCTCTCCCGAAAAAGCCAATTCAACGCGTTTTTCCGCAAAGCTATAAGTAGGAACTCAGCGCTACATATCTCTTCAGCGCGAAGTGGTTGTCGAACTTACCTGGAATGGTGTACACTGCGTTGCGCTATTCTCGCTGGAGGATGGCGGAAATTGGCCAATTATGTGGCCATCAAGTCTTGAAGGAGAGACAATGACGTATCCAGAAATCCTCACGCCTGCTGTTTCCAAACCCCGACATAACTGGTTGCGGAAGATTCATGTGTCCTTCGTGCCTGGGCCTTTGGATCCGGTGTCCGAGGAAACAATGACAGGATTGGCGGAAGCGTTCCGAAGTATGGGTCATACGGTGCAGGATGCGCCTGACGCGAGGACGGATGTCATCCTGACGACAGCCCGCTATGGCGAGTCGATGAACTGGCGCAAATCATTGATGCTCACGGCCCGCATTCGATATCAACTTGACTGTAACCCGACCGTCTTTACCATCGTCCATATTCGACCGGACGAACTGGCTCAATTGATCAAGCATTTTGAAACGGCGTTGGCGAAAAGCCCGCAGAATCCCGCAGACTTCGAATTCGACGGCCTATCCCCGTCTGCATTCAACGTCCTCGTCGAACAGGGACTGCGAGGGGGGCCGATTCTGGCGATTGAGCGGATCATTCAAGCGCAGACCAAGAGTATTCGCATCTTATTGGTGGTCGGTGAGGAGCATCCAGAATACGCCTATCATTTCGATCTGGTTGGCGCGTATCCCCGCAGTTTTGTCGAAAAAGACAATCGGCCGGCCGGTTTTTACGATGATATTGTGATGCGGATCACGACGACCGTGAGCACTCGCGAAGTCACGGATCATGAGGTCGTTGGGGAGATGATTCCCTATGAGGTCTGGAAGAGCCTGGATACCCCCAATGCGATGCGCTCTGCCGCTCTGGAATTGGGCAAGCGTCAGTTTTTTACAGACATGGTCCGCATTGCCGATCTGGTTCCGGTTCCGGCTGTTGGCGGCGCCATCGCCGACCAATACAGTGAGGGGTGTTTCGCCACTTGGGAGCCCCGCCTGGACGCGCTCATCGCCACGATCACCGGCAGCGCCCGCCCGGTGGATAAAGACAACATCACCGAAGATGAGCTGGCCGTCCTGACCGGGGTCCGTCCTGGCGGCGTGGGCGCATATGTGCGCCATGTCGAGGGCAAGCGCAATGATCCGCCTTCATCTGAGGCGGTGGAAATGATGGAGATGGATGCCCAACTGCCTGTTGTCGACCTGGGGTCGAGTTGGGGAATCGAGGCGCAATCGCCGGTGGTGCGTTCGAAGTTGCATGGGCATCGCGGCGTCTCCGCTTACGATCCGCAATTTGTGGAGTATGCCTCGCTTGAAGCGCCCTATTTTCACTACATCGTTTCCTGCGCCACCGAGGCGCAGGCTCACGGCGTGAAAGACGCCTTTTCACGCGCTCAGGCGCTGCTTGATCCCGCTGATCCCCGGCAGGTGGTGTTTACGGTATTACCCGGACACGGCATGGTCGTCGTCGAAAAATGGGTTCCGGGCAAACGCCCCTTCCAACTCTTGTGGGAAGCGATGGATGCCGGCCATATCGTCATCGACAGCCATGTGCCGCAAGGCCCAATCCGCTATGTGCCCGACGCTGACGGACTGTTGGTGGTGGAAGAATTCGAATAGACAAACTGCGTGCCAGACGGTGTCCACAATCTACGAAATACCCGGCGCCAGGTCGAGTTCAAGCTCTTCGACCTGGCGCTGACATTTTGCGCAGAACCACTGCACGAATAGAGCCTGTCCGCAGCGGTCATGCCTGGGCAGATTGGGGCGAGTATTATCGACATACTGGTGCGCCCAGGCGTCGAGGCTCCAGACCACGGTCGCCAGCGCTTCTCCGCTCGGGGTCAGGCGGTAGATGTTGCCGCCGCCATGGAGCGTGACGAGTTCGACGAGAGCCGCCTCGGACAACTTGCGCAATCGCATGCTCAACAGATTGCTGCTGATGCCCGCCAGTGCATTCTGTAATTCGCTGTAACGCTGATCGCCGCTGAGAAGCTGGCGAATGATGAGCAGCGTCCATCGCTCGCCGATCAGATCGAGCGCGCGGGCCAGAGGGATGTCGAGGTCGTAGGCGCGGGACACGTTAGAGACCTAGTTGCAGTTGCCCTTCATTTGGCGTCATCGGTTGGCTTGCAGGCTGCCGAGGCGCCAGTCGCCTACGCACGCGTTCGATGCGATCGCTTAATTTCCATCGATACTCGCGCGGCGGGTCCTGGCGGACGGAATAGACTCGCTGGTAGGGTTCAAGCAGGTGCGGGTGATGGGTTTTCAGGTAGGCGAAGAGCGAGGCGCGCGTGGCGGAATACATGCGAAACGGTTGATGGAATGCGACTTCGGCGCCGTGGTCGTAGGCGGCTTCGATCAACTCCGCCAGTTGGGATTCACCATCGGTGATGCCGGGCAAAACCGGGGCCAGGGCGACGGATACGCGCACGCCAGCCTCGACAAGTTGTTGGACAGTCCGCAATCGCTGTTGCGGTGTGGGCGCATCCGGCTCCAATTGGCGGGCGAGCACCGGGTCGATGGTCGAGATCGACATGATCAAATGGAACCCGGCTGCGCGTGAGAGCGAGGCCATGATGTCGGCATCGCGCAGGGCCATGGTGTTTTTGGTTACCAATCCGGCTGGCGTCAATTGTTCCCGCAAAACCAGCAGGGCGTTACGGGTCAGTTGGTAGCGGCCTTCGGCTGGCTGATAGGGATCGGTGGCGGTGCCGATACTGACGTGCTCGCGTTGCCACGAACTTTTGCGCAGGTCGGCCCGCAACGCCTGGGGCAGATTTCGTTTGACATAAACGGTCTGGGCGAAGTCTTTGGTAGGGTCGAGTTCCAGGAATTCGTGCGTATAGCGGGCGTAGCAATAGACGCAATTGTGTTTGCAACCCCGGTAAGGGTTCAGCGACCATTTCAATCCCGGCATCCGGGCGCTGTCAACCCGTGTGAGCGCGCTTTGCACGGTGATCTCGATATAACGTGTGCGGTCGTCGTCATGGCTCATGAATTCATTCTAAATTAGAACATAAGTTCTGTCAATGATTTTTCTCAGGCGATGGGCCGGACGAGATGAACGCATTTCGTCAACATCTCCCGTCCGGCCACATTCGTCGGTTTATAAGGTGAATTGAGCGAAAGAATACAGTCGTAATCGAGGTCGCTTTTGCGCACGATGGTTGCATGGGCTAAACTCAGGCGAGATTGTTTGAGCAAGTGTGCGCATCCCCCCGCACAAACTTTAGAACGGAAGAAGAGGCCGCCTGCCCGGAAAACCCCGCTGGGCAAGCGCTACATTAGGCAGGAAAAAATCAGTTTTACGATGACCCAAACTATCAATACGGTTGAAATCGAATTACTCGAACTCCTGGATCGCCACCTGCAGAGTATCTGGCAGGGCGATGCAGAGGCCTATAAGAGAACGACGGCGGAGGATGTGTCCTTTTTTGAATGGTATATTTCACCGCAACGGATCGACGGAATCGATTTCCACTTTCGGGAGATCAGAGTCCACGCCGCCGTACTTGCAGGCGCTGTGAACGATGAGGCGACTATCGAACACGAGATATTGCAGCCACGCGTGCAAATCTATGGGGACACAGCCATCGTCACTTATACGCTGATGTTGCGTTCCAGCAGGCGCGGCAATGCGGGCGGCGTGAGCCACAAATCCCACAACGAGACGCGGGTTTTTCATAATTTCGGCGACCACGCGACTCCCGATTGGCGGCTGGTTCATTGTCATAAATCGCCGATTGCGACGCTTGACAGCCTCTCGGTTTTGCGGTGATGGCGGTTCATGTTGGATGGTTGTCGTGGAGTTAGACCGACGTCGCCAAATACGTTAGAATGCCCTGGCTCGAATTTCAGCGAGCAGATCACGCACTCACACTTTTTAAATCGCTTGAATCCTTACAGGAAGATGGCGAGACTGCCACAGCCTGGCAACCGAACTACCTCACAGGGAGAATGAACATGAGTAAGCTTGAAGACAGCGTCCGTAATTTCCTGCAACGACAAAAGGCCGAACCTGCTCCGGTGCAAAAAGAAGACACTTGCTCGCACATGGCCCTGGCTCAGGATGTTGAACCCAGCGCCGATGGCTGCGAAGATTGCCTGAAAACCGGCGATAAATGGGTGCATTTGCGCATCTGCCTGGTCTGCGGACACGTGGGTTGCTGTGATAACTCCAAAAATAAACACGCCACGAAGCATTTTCATGAGACCGGACATCCGATTATCCGCTCATTCGAGCCGGGTGAGAACTGGCGATGGTGTTATGAGGATCAAAAATTGATGATGTGACAAGCAGTTGGCATCATCGGGACGTAAAATCACGGCGAACAATGGAGGAGATTGAATGGCTGTAAAACCGATCATTTTTACGCTTGATGACGAACCTCAGGTGCTCAACGCGGTGAATCGAGACCTGCGCCAGCACTATCGCAGCGATTATAGGCTCGTCAAGGCTGGCACAGGTTCTGAGGCGTTAGGGGCTCTGCGCGAGTTGAAACAACGCGGCGATCCGGTAGCGCTTTTTCTCGTCGATCAGCGTATGCCGGAGATGACGGGCACTGAGTTTCTGGAACAGGCGATGCAATTCTATCCGGATGCGCGCAAAGTCCTGCTGACTGCTTATGCGGATACGCAGGCTGCCATCGACAGCATCAACAAGATCGAACTGGACTACTATCTGCTCAAGCCTTGGGACCCGCCGGAACAAAATCTCTTTCCCGTGCTGGATGATCTCTTGGGCGAGTGGTCGTCCGAGGTGACGTTGCCCTACGATGGCATCCGGGTGGCCGGAACGCTGTGGTCGCCGACCTCGCACGATGTGAAGGACTTCCTCGCCCGCAATCGCATTCCCTACCAATGGCTGGATATCGAGCAGGACGAGGAAGCCAGGATGTTAGTCGAGCAGTCAGGCAACTCGGGCCACCGTTTGCCGGTCGTCTTCTTCCCCGATGGCGAAGTCCTGATCGAGCCAAATTATCGTGATCTGGCCGATAAAGTCGGGCTGAAGACGCAGGCCAGCCAGCAAACCTACGATCTGATCATTGTGGGCGGCGGCCCGGCAGGATTGGGCGCGGCTGTTTATGGCGCATCCGAGGGTCTGCGCACTCTGCTGATCGAAAAAGAAGCGACGGGCGGTCAGGCCGGAACCAGTTCTCGCATTGAAAATTACCTCGGTTTCCCCAAAGGCCTGAGCGGAGCGGAGCTGGCCAGCCGGGCCACTATTCAGGCGCAACGCCTGGGCTGCGAGATTTTGACCGCACAGGAGGTCGTCAGCATCAAGCTCGATGACCCCTATCGCATCGCCGTCCTGGGCGACGGCTCGGAGATCACGGCCAGGGCGATCATTATCGCCACCGGCGTCACCGTACGAGAATTGCAGGCGCCGGGTGTTGAGCAGTTGACCGGGGCAGGCATTTATTACGGCGCGGCTTTGACCGAAGCGGCATTCTATCGTGGGCAGGATGTCTTTGTCGTCGGCGGGGCGAATTCGGCTGGACAGGGTGCGATGTTCTTCTCCCGATATGCTAAGAACGTCACGATGTTGGTGCGAGGATCTGGCCTTGAGGCGAGCATGTCGCAGTACCTGATCGACCAGATCGCCGCCACGCCGAATATTCGTGTGTGGACGCGCACCGAGGTCGAAGAAGCGCACGGCGAGGGCCGTCTTGAGGCATTGACTATCATCGACCATGAGGCTGGCGAGCGCAGCAAACTGCCGGCGGCGGCCCTGTTTGTCTTCATCGGCGCCAGACCGCACACCGATATGGTGGCCGGCATTGTTCAGCGCAACAGCGCCGGTTTCATTCCCACAGGCCCAGACCTGCGCCAAAACAACAAATGGCCCAAGAGCTGGAAGTTGAAGCGAGACCCCTACATGCTGGAAACCGATGTCCCCGGCATCTTTGCCGCCGGTGACGTGCGTGAAGGCGTGGTGCGCCGCGTCGCTTCCGCCGTGGGCCAGGGCGCAATCGCTGTCAGTTTCGTCCATCAATATTTGAAGACCGTCTAGACGACTTTACCTGCAATCAACGTCGGGCCGCCTGGTCCGACGTTGCGCGTCAAGTGATTGCGCCTGAGTGCATCACATTCGTTGCAGGTTGCGTTCGACAATGGATGACGCGTATACTTTTTGGCCGACGGCAGACAATGCGTCCTTGCAGCGCTCTGATTCAGCCTGCGCGATTGTTGCCATCCCATCCCATTTCCGCTCCGACGAATCTTGTTCGGAGCGATGAGTTTTTCTGAATGAAACCCAAGTTTGCGACTTCGATTTTCCTGCTGATCGGTCTCGTTTTGCTGGCGTCGCTCAGCGCCTGCGGAGGCGGACCCGAACCCACACCGACGCCAACCCGAACGCCTCTGCCTGTTGCGACCGATACCCCTGTTCCCCCAACCGACACACCGGTTCCTACCGACACCCCCACGCCCGATTTCACGCCGACCCCGACCAACACGCCGGAACCCACCGGCACACCCACGCCTTCACCCACGCCCACGCTTGATCCCAACCTGATTATCCCGGCCAATGACCCCGGCATCTCGCCGCTGACCGGCGAACGGCCATCCGATCCGTCGGTCTTGCAGAGGCGACCGCTGGCGATCAAAATCGCCAATGATGAACTGGCGCACGAGCGGCAGGCGGGATTGAATCAGGCGGATGTTGTGGTCGAAAGCCGGGTCGAGTTCTCGTACACTCGCCTGACATCGCTTTTCCAGTCACAGAACGCCTCACGGGTTGGCCCGATTCGCAGCGCCCGCCTGATCGATGTGGAATTGCCTGTGCTGTTCGATGCCGTCCTGGCGTTTTCCGGCGGCGTGCAGCCCGTGCGTGAATTACTCTACGACTCAAGCTTTGGCGACCACATTTTGGAGCAGGCGCTCAACGGCCAATCCTATTTCCGTGATTCGACCTGGTCGCCGCCAAACAATCTTTTCGCCGACACTGCTGTACTCTGGAACACCGTCACTCACCGTGGTTGGAACAAAGTCCCCGAAGGCACCATCTCCCAGGTGTTTTCTCAAGCGCCGCCCGCGAGCGGATCGCCCGCTACGGCGCTGAGCATCCCCTATCCTGTGCTGGCTGTGCGCTGGCAATATGATCCCGGCAGCGGGCGCTGGTTGCGGTCTGCGGGCGGGCAACCGCATATCGACCTGGGCGACAACAAGCAGGTGAGCGCCGCCAATGTCATCACCCTTGCCGCCAACCACGTTAAAACCCTGATCGTCGAGCATGGCGAGGAACGGCGAGGCGAGGGACAGGATTGCATCAACTGCTCGGTACAAATCCAGCTTTGGGGCGAAGGGCCAGCTCAGATTTTCCGTGACGGGCAGGTCTTCACCGGCAAGTGGATCAGGCCGGAGGGCGATGCGCCATTCCGATTTGTGGATGGCAACGGACAGGATATCCCGCTGAAGCCTGGGAATAGCTGGTGGCAGGTTGTACCGTTGGAAATGCAGGTGCGGGTCGAGCAATAAGGCGTCATTCTGGGCATGAATGTTGGCAGGTCATGCCGTTTGACCCCGCTTAAGTGCGCGTGCTAAAGTCGGAGAATGTAATCCAAATTTCGATTTTAGACTGAAGCTACTTTGAAAACGTTACTTTTATCTTGCAATTAACGAGAGTTAGGCAGCTTTGCGCACATGATCAAGATCCACGGCTCATGGTTTTTTGAGATAGCGGGAACACCATTGGTGCGTCACCACACGCTCTTGTCGTCAGATGGGCGCTTACTGGCGACCGTCAGTTCGAGCACGGATCATCTCTTCCGTGTCCATGTTTTCGAGCGTGTGACCGAGCCGCATTTGATCGGTACATACTGGGCCGACGTTGGCGGTCCGTCTATCACAGACACACTTGAGACAGCCGAAAGATTGGCACATGAGAGATTACAGACGAACGCGGCCTAACAATTCGCTTCAGCGAACCTGGTTATTCCGCACTAGTTGCATCCCACGCGTCCAGCGGGCTGGGTCGCTGCATTCGGGTCGATCATTGACGATAGATGGTGGCTAATGCACTGGAAATACGAACGCGTTAAATCGTGTCTCATCCGTCGTCTTACGGCGAGTCAAAAACGACTGGTGTCGGTATGACTTCAAGTTAGATTCTTACAGAGACTCTACTTTAAAGTAAGTTTTGGATTCCTGATTCACTGCGTGCTGCGGATTACGTGTTTCGTATCCAACATAGTATGCAGCACGCAAGAAGCCGTAAACCCTCATTTCACCACCAAGGCATATTCATTGCCTGGCAAACAGGAAAACTCAAATGTCAATCGCAGAGAGGACTTTCATCGTTTTTTTGGGGCCACCCGGATCGGGAAAAGGCACGCAGACCCGCATGTTGGAAACCACCTTCGGCTTGCCGCAAGTGTCCACCGGCGATCTGTTCCGTTACAACTTGAAGCATGAGACGGATCTGGGCAAGCTCGCCAAGCGCTATATGGATGCCGGAGAACTCGTACCCGACGAGGTCACAATCCGCATGGTCGAAGAGCGCCTGAAGCAGCCCGACTGCGGCGGCGGCGCGATTCTGGATGGCTTTCCCCGCAATTTACAACAGGCCACCGCACTGGATGCTATTTTGGCCGATGAAGGCGGCCTGGACCTCGTGCCGATGCTTGAGGTCAGCGACGAGGAAGTGATTCAACGCTTGTCCGGGCGCAGAGTCTGCCGCACGTGCGGTCATCTCTATCATACGGAATTCAGCCCGCCCCAGCAATCCGGCGTCTGCGATCTCGATGGCGGCGAGTTATACCAACGCGATGACGACACGCTAGACACCATCCAGAGGCGCCTGTATGTGTACTACAAACAGACATCACCTCTGATCGGATATTATTTTGCCAAAGGGCTGCTGGTCGAACTGGATGGCAGTATGCCGCCCGACGAGGTGCAGACGCTTCTCTTGCAGGCATTTCGCGACAGGGGCATCAATCCGGTCGCCTGACGTCGGTATCGGTTTTTGCGCTTCAATCGCTGAATCGCTCGGCGTCCTCGATGCGGCCAATCATCAGCAGTTCGTCATCCTGTAGGATTTGCGTGTCGGCAGAGGGATTCACGAGCACGTCATCCCCGCGATGGATAGCGATGACGGTCAGCCCATATTTGCGCCGCAGGTCCGCCTGAGCCAGCGTTTGACCGACATAGCGAGTTGGCACCCCCATTTCGACGGCGCAGACATCGCCGCCAATTTCAATAAAGTCGACCATGTCTGACGCCGATAGGCGTTTGGCCAGCCGCACGCCAGCCTCATGCTCCGGCAGGATCACCTGGTCGGCGCCAACCTGAAGCAGAATTTCTTTCTGAGTGCGGGTTCGCACTTTGGTGATGACATGACCGACGCCCAATTTGCGCAGGGCGACGGTGGTCATCAGATTGCTCTCGAAGTCGGTGCCGATGCAGACGACGGCGGTATCGAAATGATCCGCCCCGATTTCGCGCAGTGCGTCGATGTTGGTCGAATCCAACTGTACCACATGCGGCAGTTCGGCAGCGCGGCGTTCGACGGTGCGCATGTCGGTATCGATGGCGAGTACGTCATGCCCGTTATCGATCAGGGCGCGGGCAAGGCTAGAGCCAAACCGCCCCAATCCGATCACGAGAAATTCCTGCTTGCTGCGGCGACGAAGTACACGGCTGAGGTTGTTGGTTTTTTCGGTCATGGTCGGGTCTGGTTGGGATCAAATTTGAAACGAGCTTAGGAGTTACGCAACTCAAAATTGGCGACGATGAGACGAACTCGCGTCCTCCTATCGTCATTTCGTCAGGGACTGGGGCCGAGGAAAGCAAAGAGGATTGTCTCTCGCGTGCGCATTTCAACCGAGAACGATTTTCTCAGTCGGGTAGCGGGCATAGGTGGGACGTTCGCGCTGGGCCAGGAGGACGACCAGGGTGAGCGGGCCAAGCCGTCCCCAAAACATGGTGAAGGCGATCAGAAATCGCCCCACGCTGTCCAGGTTAGGCGTTTCGCCCAAGGAGTATCCAGTATTGGAGAACGCACTGACGACCTCGAACGTCAGGGCAAGGAAGGAGTCTTCCAGGTCGGTGAGGAGGGACAGTGTTATGGCGAAGCAGAGCAAGGTGGCGACTGTCATGATAGCGACCGCTTTGGCGATGGTTTCCAATGGCAGCGTGCGGCCAAAAGCGACGGCATTCGGCTGGCCCCGCACAGTGGAATAGACCGCCACCATCAGGACGGCGACAGTGCTCATGGTCACGCCGCCCGCCATCGACGCCGGCGCACCCCCGACAAACATGGAGACCAGGATCGTCAGAGCGCTTGCCTGCCCCAGCAACTCGATGGGCACAATGGTCAGCCCAGCCGTTCGGGCGGAAACCACCGTGAATACGGTCTTCCATATCCGCTCGGAAAAACCCATGCCGACAAAAGCTGATCCCTCGAAATTCGAGTCAAGCAGGAGAATGACAATGCCGAAAATATAGAGAGAAGCTGTTACGACCAACGTCAACTTGGTGTGCACCATCAATCGCCGGTCCCAGGGGTAGGTCGCCAGATCCACGCCAACCAGGATACCCAGGCCGCCGATAATGATCAGGAGCATCAATACCGTCAGCGTATAAGGATCGCTGTCGTAACCAAAGAGATTTTCGCCCGTGCCGCTAAACAGATCGAAGCCGGCATTGCAGAAAGCGCTGACCGAATGGAATAGGGCCAGATAAGCGCCGCGCAATCCGCCGTGCGTTCCCCGCCATCGCAACCACAATAGCAAGGCGCCCATCAATTGAATCGTAATCGTGGTCAGCAGCACCATGATGGTGAAGCGCCCAATACGGGTGGACTCCATCACGCCCAATGCCTGCTTGGCCATGAACCGCCCGCCGTACCCAACCCGCCGGCCAATCAGGGTGAACAGCAGGACGGAGAAGGCGATGAATCCGACCCCGCCGACTTCGATCAAAACCAAAACGACGATCTGCCCGAACAGTGAAAGGTCGAGCGCGGGTGTGATCACGACCAATCCGGTCACAGTCGTTGCGCTGGTGGCGATGAAAAACGCTTCTTCCCAGGTTAGCGGCTCAGCAACGGCAGCGACGGGAAGCCGCAGCAGCAACGTTCCCGCCAGGATAATGGCAGCAAAACCTGCCACCAGGGTGATGGCGTTGCGCCGGGCCAGGGGGCTGTGTTGGGAGAGCGCGGATTGCGCTTCACCCTGAAGTTCAATGATGCGTTCGGGCACAGGCTTTGGCAGAGGTGAGTGTTCCGTGGAATGAGCGCGCCCGTCAGTCGGCGGATTACACGGCCGCGCGCACTGAAAGGCGGTTGACCAACAAAGCTATGCGATTATACACTAAACTTCCCCGGCGGCTAGATGCCCGCTTGGAAACGCTGCTATTGTTTTACATGGTTGACGATTGACCATTGACGATGGCGAACACATGTGTTCTCGTTGTGACTTCAGTATAGACGAAAACCGTTCGTCCCGTCGTCAATTCGTCTTTCCATCGTGCTATTAGTCCGGCTCGGCCTTCATGCGATACAGCATCTCGCCGGCGTGGGGGACCAGTAGAATCCCCTCGTCTTCTCGATTCGCCCAATCCTCGGGATTGATTGTGGCGGGGTCGCGATATCCCAGCGCGACCTGAGCGCAGCGTTCTGGCGATATCTGCGTGGCCAGAGTCACCTGAACGCGAGGGCGCTCGACGCCGTTCTCGTAAGCGCCCATGCCCTTCAGGTGGGTCGAATGCGCCAGCACGCCCCAGGGTTTATCGCTGAAACGGTCCCATTGTTTGAGGAAGTAATCTCGCACGTGGTAGCCGACTTCGTCCAGGATGCGCCCGTGAGAATAGGAAATCTCGGAGATGTGCGGCGCGTAGATGATGACCTCGCCGCCGTCCGCAATTACCGGCTCCATCTTGTACATTCCTTTGGCGCCCGTCCAGATGTCATCATAAAGATCGGGCATGACTGATAGTACCTGTTTGTAGCTGCGGTCAACCCACTTGATATGGGTTTGTGAGGACAACTCGACCGCCTGCGGCCATACCTCGTTCATCTCCCCTGGAAAGACCCCGACGACATTGTCGCCCAGCACGACAAAGCAGACGGCGAACACGGGCATATCGATCATAGCCGCTGCTCGATTGATCACATCGCGCACCGGCGTGGATTGCGTGCCGATAATCTTGTAATTGGTGATCACCGCTCCCAGCCAGTGGGTGAAATCGATCACCTCGGAGCCGGAAATGCCAGGGAAGAAGTACTTGTTGCCGCCGGAGAACCCTGCGACTTCATGAGGGAAAACCGGGCCGCACACGATAATCTGATCGTACTCAAAGATCATTTTGTTCAGACGGACGGGCACATCTTGCGAAAATAGGCCTCCGCTCAGCGTCTCGATCTCGGAAGCCGGGATGATGCC
The DNA here is from genome assembly GCA_024102915.1 of Caldilineales bacterium. Classification (GTDB taxonomy): domain Bacteria; phylum Chloroflexota; class Anaerolineae; order J102; family J102; genus JAGFJG01. Next base: position 45,245 of record JAGFJG010000136.1, on the reverse strand, counting down.
CAACGTTGCGAAAGTCTCAGGCTTCTCCCAATGATGGTTGAAAACATGGACATTGGTATAGGTCGTAGCCATCTCCTCCGCCGTCACGCCCAGGTGCCGATGAATCGCCTCCTCGGTCATGGGCTGGTGCGTGCCCAGGGCGATGAGGTAATCGAGCGCCGCAGCCTGATCGGCCAGCAGTTCGTGGAACAGGCGGAAAAAGAGATCGATGGGGCCGCTGCGGGTTCCGTCGGGGATGATAATCAGAACGCGCTTACCCGCTACATCCAATTTGCCTAGCCCAGCCTGCATCACAGACCGCACTTCGGCGTCCGTCATAAATCGTGATTCCGAGCCGTTTCCAGTCGTCATTTTTGCCTCCTAATCTGACCAAGCAAAGCAGTCAGGTGACAGTCACTTCGCAAGTGACTGTCACCTCTGATAAGACTAAACGCCGCCAAATGCGGAGAAGCCGCCGTCGATGGGTACGACGATGCCGGTGACAAATGATGATGCGGGGGACAGGAGCCAGATCGTCGTCCCCACCAGATCGGAAGCGTCGCCGAATCGGCCCATAGGCGTGTGATCGATGATCGTCTGGCCGCGCGGGGTCAGTTCGCCGCTGCTCGCTTCCGTCAAAAGGAAGCGGTTCTGTTCGGTGAGATAAAAGCCGGGGGCAAGGGCGTTGACCCGGATGTTGGGGGAGTATTCCTGGGCGATGTGCACGGCCAGCCATTGCGTGAAATTACTGACGGCAGCCTTGGCAGCCGAATAGGCCGGGATGCGAGTCAAGGGCCGATACGAGTTCATCGACGAGATATTGAGGATGCTGCCCTGTTGGCGCTGGGCCATGAACTTTCCGAATACCTGGCTGGGCAGCAATGTGCCGATGAAGTTCAGATCGAAGACCCATTGGAAAGCGTCCTGGGGCAGGTCGAAGAACGAAAGGTCGGGCGAAGTGGTCGCCTGTTTTTTGTTGCCCCCGGCGCCGTTGATCAGGATGTCCACTGTGCCAAATCGATCGAGTATGTTTTGCAAACCGGCAGCAACGCTCTCTTTATTCAGTACATCCACTTTAAAGCCCATCGCTATCCCGCCCGCCGCATTGATCTCTTCTGCGACTCGCTTTGCGGCATTTTCATCAATGTCAAGGACGGCGATCTTGGCGCCTGCAGCCGCCAATCCACGAGAGAGTTCCCCGACAAGCACCCCGCCCCCGCCCGTTGCGGCTACGACCTTGCCCTGCAAATCGAATAACGAATTTACATAATCCGAATCCATTTCACTTCCTCGTGCGAGTATGATTCATTGACCGGTTCAGCCGATCTTCAAATGAGTTTTAGGGGATTTTCGAGATGACTTGACAGGCGGATTAAAGTAAGATATTGTACAGAAACAACGGTGTTACCGCTCACGTTACCGCTCACAATCAGTGTACCATGCGACGATGCATATGTAAATGGCTGGCCGAGTGACAATCAGCGATGTGGCCAAACTGGCGGGCGTTTCCAGCCAGACGGTCTCTCGTGTCATCAACAATAAGGGGGAAGTGAGCGATTCCACGCGGGAGACGATTCTGAGCATCATCGACCAGACCGGATACCGGCCCAGCGGCATCGCCCGAAGTCTGGCGACATCGCGCACTATGACCATCGGCCTGGTTGTACCTGACATCGCCAACCCGTTTTTCTCCGATCTCGCCCGCGGCGTCGAGATTGCCGCTTACGAGGCCGGTTACAAAGTGTTTCTGTGCGGTACGGACGAAGAGCCAGATCGGGAAGAGGCAGTTTTGGGATCATTGGAATCAGCGCGCGTCGATGGCGTCGTTGTCTGTGGCCTCAGGCAAGCGAGCGACACATTGCGAGCCGTCCTGATGCAGTTTCCGGCTGTAACGAGCGTCAATCTGATCGTCGATGAGAGCTTCAACTGTATTCTGACGGACGATGCGGCTGGCGGTCGTACCATGACGCAACATTTGCTGGCGGGCGGGCATAGGGCGATCGGCTTGCTGGCCGGGCCGGAATGCTCGTACAGCGGTCTGGGTCGGCGGCAGGGTTATTCCGAGGCGATGAGGATGGCCGGAATCGAACCCGAAGAGAGATGGGTACAGCACTGCCGCCCCATGGTCGATGAGGGTGAAGCCGCAGCGCGGAAACTGCTGGAGACGAATAGCGACCTGACCGCGATATTCTGTTACAATGACCTGGTAGCCGTCGGCGCAATGCGGGCATGCAAATCCATGGGGCTTCGTGTGCCTGATGACATCGCTATTGCCGGCTACGACGACATCCGACTTGCCGATCTGGTCACACCTGCGTTGACAACCTGTCGCCAGCCGAGAGAGCAAATGGGCATATCCGCATTTGAGCTTCTGTTCGATCAGTTGAATGGGGAAGAAAATAGGGGCAAGAAAATCGTCATCCGCCCCGAGTTGATCGTGCGGGCCAGTGCACCATGAACGATTGCGCACCTGTCGGCTTGGAGTCGAGCGCGTGCGTGAGAGTTAGTCCCACATACGATTAGATCACAACCAACCAATTGGCACATCCGGAGGTGGATATCGACACGAATCTAAATTACGAATCGTTGGCACCAACTCGATAGCGGTTGGCTATGCTGGCCGCCAAGCAACAGCCCTCGACATTGACGTCGCTCAGGGCGACTAGAATCCAAGGAGGATTGATAATGAGTATCAAGTGGTCCCGAAACCTGATCTTGATCAGCAGTCTATTGCTGATCTTCGGCCTGGCGCTCGTTGGATGCGCTGCACCAGCAGCGACCCCAGCGCCCGCCGCCGAACAACCCGCCGCCGAACAACCTGCGGCTGAGGAACCGGCAGCGACTGAAGCCCCTGCGGCAGAAGAGCCCGCCGCCGAGGAACCGGCAATGGAATCGAAGTATCACGAAGCGCCAATGCTGGCCGAAATGGTCGCAGCCGGTGAACTTCCGCCTGTGGATGAGCGATTGCCGGAAGAGCCGTTGGTGGAGGAAGTGGTCGAGTCGATCGGCCAGTACGGCGGAACCCTGCGCCGGGCGTTCCTTGGGCCTTCGGATCACAACAACTACACCCGTGTGGTTTACGATGCCCTTGTCCGGCATGCGCCAGATGGCAGCGAAGTCATTCCGCATATCGCCAAAGGTTGGGAATCCAACGATGACTTCACCGAGTGGACGGTGTTACTGCGCGATGGCATGAAGTGGTCGGACGGTGAACCCTTTACCGCTGACGATATCATGTTCTGGTATGAGAACATCCTGCTCAACGAGGACTTGACCCCATCGATTCCTGCGTGGATGGTGAATGGCGATGGCTCGACCGTAAAGGTGGAAAAGGTCAACGATTACGCTGTGAAATGGACGTTCGAGCAACCGAATACAGCTTTCCTGTTGGATTTGGCGAACAAGGATGGAGCCGACGCCCTCATCGACAATCTGGCATTCGCTCCAGCCCATTACCTGCAACAATTCCATCCTGCCTTCACCGACGAGGCTGAACTGCAGTCCAAGGTGGCGGAGGCTGGATTCGAGACATGGGTCGAACTGTTCCGCAAAGAGGCGCTGCCGCACCTCAGCGGTAATCGGCCTTCTACGGCCGCCTGGGCACCAAGCGGCACCACCGTTGCCGACAACATCTTCACCATCGTCCGCAACCCCTACTATTTTGCCGTGGATGCCGAAGGCAACCAGCTTCCCTACGTCGACCAGGTCACGTTTACCTTCTTCGCAGACAGAGAAGCGCTGAACCTGGCTGCGGTCGGGGGGCAAATCGATATGCAGGGCCGTCACATCGCCATGAACAATTATCCTGTGCTGAAGGAGAATGAGGCGAACGGCAACTATCACGTCATCACCTACCCCACCTTTGGCGGGTCCGATGCAGTCGTGATGTTCAACCAGACCTACGTCAAAGACCCCGTCATTGGCGAATTGCTTCAGAACAAGGACTTCCGCATCGCCCTCTCCCATGCAATCGACCGGGAGGCTATCAAGGAACTGGCCTTCCTGGGCCTGGGTGAGGCTCGCCAGGGCGTTCCCGCTCCCTTCCATCCTTACTACCCTGGCGATGAATACGCCTTTAAGTACACGGAGTACGACGCCGATCTGGCGAACGAAATGCTGGACAGCATCGGCCTGACCGAACGCGATAGCGAGGGATTCCGTCTGCGGCCTGATGGACAGCCTCTCGATCTGGAAATCGGCGTCTCCGATGTGTTCGCCGCCTGGCCCGACATCGGCCAATTGATCGCCGAGAATTGGGCGGACGTCGGCATCCGCGCCCACATCGAACTGCGCGAGCGCACGCTGCACTTCGCCATGCGCGATACCAGCGACCTGATGATGGAAATCTGGAACGAGGACACCACGGGCTTCCCCTTCAGCGGCCAGCCCAAGATGGATCCCCGAAGTTCACCCGCACTCGTCTTCGCTCCGTTGGTACGCCAGTGGATCAATTCTGGCGGCGCTGAAGGCGTTGAACCCACACCTGAGATTGCGAAGCTCATGGAGATCATCGACGAGGCGAAGTTGTCCGATCGAGACCGCCAGATCGAGTTGGCTCAGGAACTGTTCAGAGTCTGGGTTGACAACCTCTGGGAAGTCGGTACGGTAGGCCTGACGCCGATGGTGCAGGGTGTGCTTGTCGTCAACGACAATCTGCACAACGTGCCCGAAGTGGCCGGCAACGATTGGCCGTTGCGCACGCCCGGCAATACCCGTCCTGAACAGTACTACTTCTCGCAATAACACATTCACAACATAGCTATGACCGGATGTTACTCCTTTATGAGGGCAACCGGTCATAGCGTTCCGATGCGTTCCCCTTTCCCGTTCCGGGGTGAATAAGGAAGGGGAACGCATCACTCGCATACCCCATGTCGATCTACATTGCCAAGCGGCTGATCATTCTGCCGATCCTGCTGTTCATTTTTACGATCATCGCGTTTCTGCTCATCCAGGCGCCGCCCGGTGATTTTGTGACCAGCTATGTGGCTGAGTTGTCCGCCTCGGGCTCCTCCGTCGATCGGGCGCAGATCGAGGCTTTGCGAGAGCTCTATGGTCTGGATCAGCCCCTCTATATCCAATATTTCAAGTGGATGAGCCGGATACTTCGCGGCGATCTTGGCGTTTCGTTGGATTGGAAAAAACCGATTTCGGAACTCATCGGCGAGAGGCTGATGTTGACGGTGATCTTGGGTTTATTCACCTTCTTTTTTACCTGGGCTTTGGCAGTGCCCATCGGCATCATATCCGCCACCAAGCAGTATTCGGTACTCGATTATTCTTTCACCGTATTTAATTATATCGGCGTCGCCACGCCCACCTTTATGACAGCGCTCATACTGATGTGGCTCGCCTTTGCCTATTTTGGCATCACCGTTACCGGCCTGTTTTCACCGGAATATGCGGATGCGCCCTGGAGCGCGGGGCGCGTTGTTGATTTGGGCAAACACATCTGGTTGCCGATCATCATCCTGGGGCTGGATGGAACCGCGCGACTGGCGCGAATTATGCGCGCCAATCTCCTGGACGAATTGAACAAACCATATATGGAGATGGCGAGAGCCAAGGGCATGTCCGAGTGGCGGTTGGTCATGAAATACCCCGTGCGTCTTGCCATCAACCCGTTGATCAGCAGCCTGGGCTGGTACCTGCCCCTGATTTTTTCCGGCAGCCTGATCGTCGCCACCGTGTTAAATTTGCCGACGATAGGCCCGATGCTTCTGCGCTCGTTGACCAGCCAGGACATGTTTCTGGCCGGGACGATTGTGTTGGTCTATTTCGCTCTGGCCGTGATCGGCACCCTGATTTCCGACGTCCTCCTGGCCTGGACCGACCCTCGCATTCGCATGGAGGAATGATGACGCCAAGCGCAGTCGATCCTCGCCAGGATGCTATGGGACGCAACCAGACCGACGACGCCCCGAATCCATTGGCGGACGCGGTGGTGATCCCGGACGGTGAGGCGAAGGATGCCGAGGCTTTCTATGTGGCGCCCAACTGGAAGCTGGTGTGGTGGCGATTCAAGAAACATCGGCTGGCGGTCTTTTGTGCGGTAATCGTATTTATTATCGCCATCGTCGCTTTCTTCCCCGGATTTTTCAGTACACAGGACCCGAACACAACCGACGCCAAACGTTCCTTCATCCCGGTGCAGCGGCTGCATTTTTGGGACAACGGGCCAAGTCTGTATGTTTACGGCGTGCAGGGCGCTCGCAATCAGGAAACACTGCGGATGGAGTGGCAAATCGACGAGAGCCAGAAAATTCCGCTCAAACTCTTCGCCACCGGTTTCGAATGGGATGCGCTCGGCCTGATTTCGACCAATATTCACCTTCTCGGTCTGGCCGATCCCGAATCGGAGGATAAGGTATTTTTGCTTGGTTCAGACAGGCTGGGTCGAGATCAATGGTCAAGATTGATGTATGGCACGCAGGTGTCGCTGTCGATCGGGCTGGTGGCGGTTTTGATCAGTACGGTGCTTGGCATCATTTTGGGGGGGATTTCCGGGTATTTCGGCGGCACGCCAGACATGATCATCCAGCGTTTGGTGGAATTGCTGCAATCGATCCCGGCCATTCCCATCTGGCTGGCGCTGACCGCCGCCTTGCCGCGTACATGGTCGGTGCAACAGACCTACCTCGCCATCACCGTCATCCTGGCCCTGATCGGCTGGACAACCCTGGCGCGCGAGATACGGGGACGATTTTTATCGTTGCGCGAGGAAGACTTCGTGATAGCGGCCAAGCTTTCCGGGGCCAGCCAGACACGCATCGTGTTTCGCCACATGGTCCCAACCATGAACAGCCATATCATCGCCGCCGTCACGCTGGCGATCCCGGTCATGATCATCAGCGAGACCTTCCTCAGTTTTCTCGGCCTGGGGTTGCGTCCCCCCGCCATCAGTTGGGGTGTGCTCTTGCAGGAGGCGCAAAATCTGCAATCCATCGCGTTGGCGCCGTGGCTGTTGCTACCGGGCGTGGCCGTGATCATCACCGTGCTGACACTCAATATCTTTGGCGACGGCCTGCGTGACGCCTCCGATCCATACACTCGGTAAATGACCATGGAATCAACTTCGACGCCGCTTCTCTCTGTACGAGACCTGAGAACTTACTTTGCCCTGGATGAGGGCATGGTGAAAGCCGTCGACGGCGTTAGTTTCGATGTTTATCCGGGGCATGTCGTCGGCATTGTGGGTGAGAGCGGCTGCGGCAAAAGCGTGACGATCAAATCGATCTTGCGGATTATTCAAAAACCTGGCCGAATTGTTGGAGGCGAAATCCTCTTTAGCAAGCCCTCCGCCAGCGGTGGGGCGCAGGAGGAGGTGATCGATCTGGCGAAGCAGGATGCCAATAGCAAGGCGATACGCTCGATCCGTGGCGGCGAGATCGCCCTGATCCCGCAGGAACCGATGGCGGCTTTCAGCCCGGTGCACACAATCGGCAATCAGTTGATCGAAGCCGTACGCTTGCACAGACCGGTGGGAAAACGTGAGGCGGCTGAGATCGCCATCGAGCGCATGAGAGAGGTGGGGATGCCTCACCCCGAAGAGCGCATGGGCATGTATTCCTGGGAGCTCAGCGGCGGTTTGCGCCAGCGCGCCATGATCGCCATGGCACTTTCCTGTGATCCCCGCCTTCTGATCGCCGACGAACCGACAACCGCCATCGATGTGACCACCCAGGCTCAAGTCTTGCGCTTGCTGCGCAACCTGCAGGAATTTCACAACATGGCCATCATTTTCATCACGCATGACCTGGGGGTGATCGCTCAGGTGGCGGATTACGTGGTGGTAATGTACCTGGGGCGGGTGATGGAAGAAGGCCCGGTGCAGGATATCTTTCACCGGCCGCTCCACCCCTACACTCGCGCCCTGCTGAAGTCCATCCCCACCATCCATTCCGAATCCAAACAATTTCTGCCCACTATAGAGGGCTCGATCCCCCACCCGTTCAACCGTCCGTCCGGCTGTCCCTTCTATCCCCGCTGCGGTGATTTCGTGCCCGGCGTCTGCAACCGGCGCACCCCGATTTTACTTCCCGTCAACGAAGTGCAATCGGCCAGTTGCTTTTTGTATCACGACGAAGCCGAAGAAACCGCCGGTCAGCCCGTCCTATCAACTTGAGTCCCAACGCCGTGCCATCATCGAACGACCCGCAAGTCATCCTCGAAGTCAAAAACCTGAAGAAGTACTTCCCAATCAAAAAGGGTTTCATCAAACGCGTGGTGGGCCAGGTACGGGCGGTGGATGGCGTCAGTTTCTACATCAACGAAGGGGAGACGCTGGGTCTTGTGGGCGAGAGCGGTTGCGGTAAAACCACCACCTCGCGCTGCATTTTGCGCGCCATCGACCCGACGTCCGGTCAGGTGCTCTTCCGCAAACAGGATGGGGCAGTCGTGGATATCGCCGCGTTGCCCGAAAGCGAGATGCGGCCATTGCGCAGCGAGATGCAGATGATCTTTCAGGATCCCTTCGCTTCGCTCAATCCCCGCATGAACCTGCTGGATATCGTGGGCGAACCCTTGCTGAATATCGGCGGCATGAAGAGCCGAGATCAGCGGACAGAACGGGTGGCCGAGTTGTTGCAACTGGTGGGGTTGAGGCCAGAATACATGCAGCGGTTTCCCCACGCATTCAGCGGCGGCCAACGCCAGCGCATCGTCATCGCCCGCGCCCTGGCGCTGCATCCCCGGCTGGTAGTGGCGGACGAACCGGTATCGGCGCTCGATGTCTCGGTGCAGGCCCAGGTGCTGAACCTGATGCTTGACCTCCAGCGCAAGCTCAACCTGACCTATCTCTTTGTCGCCCACGATCTCAGCGTCGTCAAGCATATCTGCGATCGGGTGACGGTGATGTATGTGGGCAAGATAGTGGAGATGGCGCCGACCCATGACATCTTTTTCGAGCCGCTGCACCCTTACACCGAAGCCCTGATGGCGGCAGTGCCGGTGGCCGATCCCACCGTGCGTTCGGACATGACGCCATTGGAAGGGGATGTGCCCAACCCCGCCAATCCGCCCTCCGGCTGTTATTTTCACCCGCGTTGTCGTTATGCTGTCGATTTGTGCTCGCAAGAGACGCCGGAAATGACCGAACTCAAGCCGGGGCACTTTGTCAGTTGCCATCGCGCTCACGAATTGGATCTGGTGGGCATCACGGGGACCAGATTTGGGGCCATTCAAACTAACGCCATCACCGAGAACATCGTATGACTTTCGATCCCACTCCCTATCTGGAACAACTGGAAATGCTGGTCGATGCCGACCACGTGCGGGCAGCCGAGGCGCGCCAATCGGCGGCATGGCGATACGAGCCGGTTGATCGCCGCCCCACAATCATCACGGTGCGAGACGACTGGGGACACAAGCAATATGATGTTGCGCCGGGCTGGCCGCAGATACCTTATAGCGAGGCTTATCGTGATCCAGCCAAGATGCTGATCTACGAATTGACGCGCGTTTACGAAGGCGCTTTGCTCAAAGATGATCGCTCCTATACGATCCGCTCGAACTACGGCCTCGTGTTGCTGGCCTCGATGGTGGGCTGCCCGTACTGGCAGGATCAAGATAACATGCCCTGGGCTGAAGCGGTCGCCACGGCTGTCGAGGTGGAGGCGATTCTCGATCGTGGACTGCCTGACATGAGCAGCGGCCTGGCGGGGCAGGTATGGGAGACCGAACTCTATTTTCGGGAAACGCTCGCCCAGTATCCCCGACTCAGCCAGACCGTCCGCATCGGCTGCCCGGACGCGCAGGGGCCTTTCAATACAGCCGTCAATATCGCCGGTGTGCAGGTCTACATGGAAGTGATCAAGCAGCCTGACCTTATCCATCGCTTGATGGCATTCTCAACCGAGCTCTATCTGGCCGTCATCGCCCATCACAAAAAGTTGATGGACGAGCCTGAGGATGTCGGGTATTCGTTCTCGTATCGCATCGACGGCGGCGGACGGGCCTCGGATGATTCGGCGGTGATGATGTCGAGCAAGATGTATGGGGAATTCGTCAAACCCTACAACGCCCAGGCGTACCAGAATACGCATGGCGGGCTGCTGCATTTCTGCGGACGAGGCGATCAATTCTACGAACACATGGTGAACACGCCCGGCGTCAGCGGCATCAATTTCGGGAACCCCGAAATGCAGGATTTCGTGGCCCGTTATGAACTGGCCGAACCGCGCAAAATCTGCCTGCTCTGGGATGGCGATTTGCCGCCGGAGTTGGACCACATCACGACCGGCGTGGTGCACAAACGTATCGCCCGCAGCTGGGATCAGGCGGAGGCCTGGGCCAGGGAACTGCCGGTGAGTTAGAGTAGCATCATCGCCATTTCAGGAGGGCGGATGAAGACAATCAGGTGGGGGATGATCGGGTGCGGCGCTGTGGCCGAAGTGAAAAGCGGGCCAGCATTGCAGAAGGCTCGCCGCTCCGAGCTGGTCGCCGTTATGTGTCGTCGGGCCGAGAAAGCGCGCGACTATGCCGAGCGCCATTTTGTGCCCAGGTGGTACGGCGATGCCCAGGCGTTGATATCCGATCCCGGCGTCGATGCCATCTACGTGGCGACGCCGCCTTCTTCGCACAAACAATACGCCCTGATGGCGGCAGCGGCGGCCAAGCCGGTCTATGTGGAAAAGCCTATGGCGTTGAACTACGCCGAGTGTCGGGAAATGCTCTCAGCCTGCCGGGAAGCTGGCGTTCCCCTGTTCGTGGCCTATTATCGGCGGGCGCTCAGTCGTTTCCTCAAAATCAAGGAACTGATCGACGGCGGTAAGATCGGCGAAGTGCGGGGCGTGACCATCCTGCAAACCAAACCCGTCCGACCGGATGAACTCGACCGCTCGGCATTGCTCTGGCGTGTTCAACCTGAGATCGCAGGCGGCGGCTGGTTCGTCGATCAGGCCGCTCACCAGTTGGATTTCCTCGACTTCGTCCTTGGCCCCATTCGATCTGTACAGGGTTTCGCCGCCAACCAGGCGGGACTGTATCCTGCCGAAGATATCGTCAGCGGAGCATTCACATTCGAATCCGGTGTGCAGGGCGTGGGCTTGTGGTGTTACACGGCTTCCGCTGAAGTCGACCGCACGGAGATCGTGGGCAGCAAGGGCAGCATCGCATTCACGACTTTTGACGACGCCCCAGTCGTCGTGACTAGCGGCGACAAGGTCGAGACCCACTCCATCAACTCTCCCCCACACATCCAGCAGCCCCTCATCCAGACTATTGTGGACGAACTGCTGGGAGAGGGGCGCTGCCTTAGCGATGGTGAGAGCGCCGCCCGCACAAGTTGGGTGATGGACCAGATGTTGGCCGATTATTACCATGCCTGATTTGCGGATTACAGCACGATGGGCGGATTTGCTGGCGATCTATCGAGCAGAGTTGCTGGAACGATGCGCGCCCTTCTGGCTGAAACATGCGCTGGATTGGGCGCATGGCGGCATCCTCACCTGTATCGGCGACGATGGGCGGGTGCTCAGCACCGACAAATACATGTGGTCGCAATTGCGCGCCATCTGGACCTTCTCCGCTCTGTACAACCGCATCGAGGCCAGGCCGGAATGGCTGGACGCCGCCCGCCATATTTACGATTTCGCCAGCCAATTCGGCCGGGACGAGCAGGGACACTGGGTCTTTGCCGTCGATCGGAAAGGCAAAATTCTGCAGGGGGCGACGAGCATCTATGCCGATGGCTTCGCCATTTACGGATTAACCGAACTGGCGCGGGCGACGAACGATCCGGCTGTGATCGACCTGGCCCTGGCGACCTATGAGAATGTGCAGCGACGCCTCGCCCGCCCCGGTTCCTACGAAACCGCCCCCTATCCCATCCCCGCCGGCGGAAAAGCCCACGGCGTGTCGATGATTTTCTCGCTTGTGTTTCATGAGTTGGGCTTGCTGTTGGACGACGCCGGGATTTTGGCAGCCGGATTGCACCACGCCGAGGAAGTGATGACCGCCTTTCTGCAACCCGATAGCGGGCTGGTCTACGAATACATCACCCTCGACAACCGCCGCATCGATTCCGCCCAGGGTCGCAGCATCGTACCCGGTCATGCCATCGAGTCCATGTGGTTCATGCTCCACATTTACCGGCACTGGCAAAACCAAGTGCGCATACAGCAGGCTATCGCTGCCATCCGTCGCCACATCGAGTCTGGCTGGGATCAGGATTTTGGCGGGATTTTGCTGGCTCTTGATGCGGCGGGCGGTGAACCCTGGTGGCCGTTTGCCGACAGCAAACTATGGTGGCCGCACACCGAGGCGCTTTACGCCTTACTCCTGGCCCACCAGCTTTCAGGCGAGTCATGGGCAGTCGATTGGTTCCAACGCGTCCACGACTACGCCTTCAGCCATTATCCGGTCCCGGTCTACGGCGAATGGACACAGAAACTTGATCGTCAAGGCCGACCCTTCACCACAACCGTCGCCCTGCCGGTCAAAGACCCGTTCCATTTGCCCAGGGCGCTGATCAACTGCATCGAGATTCTGGGACTCTTGGATGAAGCGTGAGCCCGTGATGAAGTAACTTCACCCCGCACTCCCGCACTCCCGCGCTCGTCACCTTGTCAACCAGCCGCCATGTCACTAAAGCCTCCCAACCTGCTCTTCCTCATCACCGACCAACAACGCGCCGACACCGTTTCTCCGGGCGCACCCTGCCTGACGCCGCACCTGGACGCACTGGTTGCTCGCGGCATACGCTTCGAGCGTTGTTACACCGTCAACCCCATTTGTTCGCCCACCCGCGCCAGCCTATTCACCGGGCTACTGCCGCACAGCCACGGTATGGTGGACGTGACGCACGCTGTGCCAACTTATCGCGCCAGCCTGGTTCCCGATCTCGATTTCTGGCCTCGTGCGTTGCAGGAGGCGGGCTATCACACAGGCTACTACGGCAAGTGGCATGTGGAACGCTCGAACCGGTTGGAAGACTTTGGCTTCGATGCGTATGAAGTCGCACGTTTTCATCGGCTGGCAGGATTGGTGCAACAGGATGACGATTTCGTGTTGCGCAAAACCGCAAGCCAGCCTGGCTACGACGATTTCCTGCTTTATGGCGTGGTCGATGCGCCGCCCGAATCGACGGCGGAGTATGAGATTTACAGCGAGGGATTACGCTTCTTGGAACAGGCGTTGGCGCAGCCGGATCAACCCTGGGCTTTGTTCCTGAGCACCGAAGCGCCGCATGACCCCTACATCGCCCTGAGCCGATATTACGAGCGCTATGACCCGGCTGCCATCGTCCCGCCGCCCAGTTTCGACGATGACCTTTCCGCACGGCCCGGCATTTATCGTCGCATTCAGCGCGTGTGGGATGGGTTGGCGTGGGATGATTTCGCCCAGGCCACGGCCTGCTACTACGCCGCCTGCTCACTGGTCGATGAGCAGATCGGCCGCATCATCACATTTCTCGAACAGGCAGGGCAGCTCGACAATACGCTAATCGTGTTTACATCCGATCATGGGGACTATATGGGCGCGCATCGCCTGATGCTCAAGGGCATCCCTGCTTTCGAGGAAGCGTATCGTGTGCCGCTGATTCTGGCCGGGCCGGGCATACCGGCTGGGAGTCGGAGCGACGCTATCGTCAGCCTGCTCGATCTGGCCCCCACCCTGGTTCATCTCACGACCGGCGGTGACTTCCCCGGCCACGGGCGCTCGCTGGCGCCTCTGCTGGATGGCGATGGCTCGGAGTGGCGAAATGAAGCATTTGCCGAATGCCACGGCCAGCGTTTCAATTACACACAGCGCATTCTCTGGCAAGAAAATCTCAAGTACGTCTTCAATGGCTTCGACGAGGACGAATTGTATGACCTGGCCGCTGATCCGCACGAGTTGTACAATCTGGCAGACGAGCCCGCGTCCCACCCGAACTTGAAATCCATGGCCGCCCGCATGTGGCAGATCATGCACGAAACCGGCGATACAAACATGACGCAGGCCCAATATGGCATGTTTCGTTTTGCGCCCGTCGGGCCAGCAGCCGGTAGGCGGTGAGCAGTAATCGGTAAACAGTATAGCCAGTACTCAGAACAAACTATGTCAAATAACAAATCCCTCAACCAAACAGGTCGTTTTGCCCTTGTCAACGGTCGTGTGATCCTGCCTGACCGTGTCGAGGTCGGGTTGGCTGTCGTTGTCGAGGGTGACGTCATCGCCGGGGTCGTGCGTGCGGCGGAATTAGGATCGGAGGTCGAGCGGATCGACGTGGGCGGGCGACTGATCTCACCCGGATTGATCGACATCCACACCCACGGCGCTTATGGTCACACCTTCAATGAGCCGACGGTCGAAGCGTTTTCCGCCATCACGGCCAGAAACGCCAGTCATGGCACTACCTCACTTTTGGCGACGACCTCTACCGCTCCCGTTTCCGATCTTGTTGCCAGCCTGGAATTCATTTGGCAATGGATGGGCGAAGGGCATGCGGGTGCGCAGATTTTGGGGGCGCATGTGGAAGGTCCGTATTTTGCTCTGGCCCAGGCTGGCGCTCAGGACCCAACCAACATCCTCAACCCTGCCGATCACCCTGCGGGAGCGCTGCTGAAATTTCACGACATCATCCGCATCTTCACTTTCGCACCTGAACTGCCCGGCGCCCTGGCTCTGACTGCGCAACTGGCAGAGCTGGGCATCGTCCCCGCCGCCGGTCATAGTTCGGCCAGAGAGGAGGAGATTATCCCTGCTATCGCTGCCGGGCTCAGCCATATCATCCACATCTGGAGTGCGCAATCGACCACGATCCGGCAAGGCCCCTGGCGCAAACCCGGCCTGCTGGAAGTTTCGCTGACCTACGAGGATCTCACCGTCGAGATGATCTGCGACAACAAGCATCTGCCGCCGACGTTGATGCGATTGGCGTACAAGTGCATCGGCCCAGATCGACTGTGCGTGATTTCCGATGCCACGAGCGGGGCCGGTCTGCCGGAGGGCTCACGCTACCGCATGGGCGAGATGGAGTACGAGGTGTGCGATGGCGTGGGGATGATGCTCGACCGCTCGTCCTTTGCCGGCAGCACCACCCTCCTCAACCAGATGATCCCGATTCTGGCCGAGCAGGTCGGAATCCCCCTGCCCGAGGCTGTGCGAATGGCCTCGCTGACGCCAGCGCGTGTGATCGGTATTGATGGTCGCAAGGGTAGTCTGGAGGCGGGCAAAGATGCCGACATCGTGATCTTCGACGACGATTTCACCGCCTGGCGTGTCCTGATCGGTGGGCGGTGGATGTGAATATCGAACTGCCAATATCGCTAAACGACTTTTGAGAAGGAGTAAACTCTTGACCACAAAACCTATCTTTTCGACACAGGCCGAATTCCTGGACGTGAGCGTTTATGAAAGTAACGAGGCGATGGGGAAGGCTGCCGCCCACGAAGCCGTCGCCATCATCCGTGAGGCAATTCGCGCCAGAGGCATGGCTAATGTCATTTTGGCCACAGGCAATTCCCAATTGACTTTTCTGGAGGAATTGCGCGGCCTTGATATCGATTGGCCCAAAGTCAACGTTTTTCACATGGACGAATACATCGGGCTGCCAGCGGAACACCCCGCCAGTTTCCCGGTGTTTTTGCAGCGTCATTTTCTGGATTTCGTCAATGTCGGGGCGTTTTATCCGGTGGAGGCGCGGACTGGACAATTAGAGCAGAGCTGCGCCAACTATGCGGAGGCGTTGCGTGAACATCCGGCGGACCTCTGCGCCATGGGCATCGGCGAAAATGGGCACATTGCCTTCAATGATCCTCCTTTCGCCGAATTTGCCGATCCGGTGTGGGTCAAGGTCGTGCGCCTGGATGAGATGTCTCGTCGCCAGCAGGTCGGTGAGGGACATTACGCCAGCCTGGCCGAAGTGCCCACCCATGCCATCACGGTCACGATCCCCGCGCTGTTGTCAGCCGGGCGCGTCCTGTGCATCGTCCCTGAAACGCGCAAAGCCGCCGCCGTCGCACGGGCGTTGACCGGCCCGATCGACGAGAATTGCCCTGCCTCCATCCTGCGCCGGCAATCGCATGTGCATCTTTATCTGGACGCAGATGCAGCCTCCGACCTGCATCTGGCCTGATCGAATCTCAACACCCTCACCGGGATAAGCGACGCAAATCATGAATTACCGCAAGCTAGGCCAAACCGATATCGAAGTCTCGACCATCTGCATGGGCTGCTGGGGGCTGGCAGGCGATTTCCATTGGGGACCTCAGGAAGATGCAGCCTCTATCGCCACTGTTCATGCGGCGTTGGATGCCGGGATCAATTTCTTCGATACCGCCGAACTGTATGGTCAGGGTCGCTCGGATGAGGTGCTGGGGCGGGCGCTGGCGGGTCGCCGGGATCGGGCTGTTATTGCCAGCAAGGTCGGGCCTGAGTCTCTGGCCCCGGTCGATTTGGCGGAGTCATGCGAAGGCAGTCTGCGCCGGTTGCGAACCGACTATATCGATCTCTTTCAAATCCATTGGCCGAACTGGGAGGTTCCGATTGCGGAGACCTGGGCGGTTCTTGAGGATTTACAGCGCCAGGGGAAAATTCGGGCGATTGGCGTTTCCAATTTCGGCCCGATTGATTTATCCGAATTGTTTACGATCGGACATCCGGCCACCAACCAGATCGCATACAGCCTGCTCTTCCGGGCGGTCGAGTTCGGCGCTCAGAGCATCTGTGTGGCGAAAAATGTCGGGCTCCTTTGCTATAGCCCGCTTCTGCACGGCTTGCTCAGCGGTCGCTATGTCACGCTGGACGAGATGTCCCCCACACGCGCCCGTACCCGCCACTTTTCGCCAGACTGGCCGCACATCCGCCATCAGGAACCGGGCTATGAAGCGGAAACCGCCGCAGCCCTGGATGGAATCGCCCGCATCTGTGACGAGTGGGGCCAGCCTATGGCCCAAATCGCCATCGCCTGGCTATTACATCAACCGGCGGTCACGGCCGTGGTCGCGGGAATGCGGACTCAATTACAGGCGGCAGATATCGCACAGGCTGCGACGCTGGAACTATCGGCGGAGATTCTACAGGAGCTCGACGAGGCGACATCCCCGCTCAAACAGAAACTCGGTCCCAACCTGGATATGTGGCAGACGGCATCCAGGGCGCGCTAAGAGGTCGAAGGCCGGGGTCAATAGAATGGCGGGGTCAGGATGCACGCGCCTGAGCGTATGCCGTCAGCGTCCGGTCCCGAGCTGCCTTATGATCGACGACCGGCAGAGGGTAATCTCGACCAATCTGGCAGCCAGCGGCCCGCTGTTCCGCCGCAGGCATTTCCCACGGATTGTGAATGTATCGGTTGGGCACGTTAGCAAGCTCTGGCGCCCAACGTCGCACAAAATCGCCGCCGGGATCGAATTTGCGTCCTTGTAAAACCGGATTGAATACGCGGAAATAGGGCGCTGCATCCACCCCCACACCGGCAGTCCATTGCCAGCCGCCGTTATTGGCCGCCGGATCGCCATCCACCAGATTTTGCATAAACCAGCGCTCGCCCCAGCGCCAATCAATCAACAAGTCTTTTACCAAGAAGGAAGCGACGATCATGCGAGCGCGATTGTGCATCCAGCCTGTGGCGGCAAGCTGTCGCATGGCGGCATCGACGATTGGATAGCCAGTGCGGCCTTCGCGCCAGGCGGCGAAATCGTCCTTGTCATTCTGCCAGACGATGTTGTCATATTCGGGCCGGAAAGCCTCGCGCATCACGTGAGGGAAATGGAATAGAATCGAAAGATAGAACTCACGCCAGATGAGTTCATTCAGCCAGGTTTCAGCGCCTTTGCGAGCCTGGGCATTCGGGGCTGAAGCGATTGCACTCTGAGCGCTTATCACGGCCTGGCGCGGCGAGAGCATGCCAAAGCGCAGATAGGGCGAAAGCTGCGACGTTCCCTCCAGATCCATGCGATTGCGCTGTTCGGCATAGTAAAAGATCGCCGGATTGTCACCCCCAATGAAGGCGTTCAACCGGCGTTGCGCCTCCGCTTCTCCGGGTGGAAACAGGCTTTGTTTTCCGATAGCGGGCAACGGCAACCCTTCAACGACGGAGGGCGTCACTATCGCTTCCGGCGCTTCTTCGAGATGGATGGGCGTCAACCCCATTCGCTGCTTCCAGGTGCGACTATATGGCGTATAGACCACATAAGGCGAGCCGTCATCCTTGAGCACTTCTTCCGGTTGCAGAACGCTGGCGCCGCCCTGCAGCACGAGCTTCAATCGTTCGGAGACGTGCTGATCACGTTTGCGGGCGAATGGAGAATAATCACGCTCGGCTGTGACGAAGCTGGCGTTGGTTTCGGCAGCCAGTTGGGAGAGGGCTTCCGCCGGTTCGCCCTGGCGCAGAATGAGGCGACTGCCCCGCTCTCTCAGGCTTTGGTCGAGACTGGCAAGACCGCCCCACAGGAAGTCCACTCGTTTTTCGCCGACATATCGCGAGTTGCGCAAAGCCGGGTCGAGGATGAAAGCGGGGATGACCTCGTCGGCGTGGGCCAGGGCGTAGGTCAACGCGGGGTTGTCGGATATTCGCAGGTCCCGGCGGAACCAGACAATGGCGGTGGTCATGAATATTCGATTTCCGGTCGTGTGTTCAAGGCGTTCATATTCATTGCGGCAGGTTCGTCCAGTCGCATTCCCAAACCTGTGGCGATGCCGTGAGCGACACGCAGACCGCCCAGAGCGACCGCTGCGGTGGATTGGCCCGGAAAGATGCTGTCGCCCACCATCCACAGGTCGGGCGCAAGGCGTGGCCCCCAGGTGCGAAACAGATTGGTTTGGGGAAATCCGCCCACCCATCCCCCGGCCCGCCTTGTAAAGCGTTGAAAAGTGACAGGCGTTCCCGGCAGCGCCAGGTCGGAGGCGTCTCGCAGGCCCGGCAAAACCTGTTCGGCGGCTCGGAGGATTTTTTCTGTGTATGTCGCCTTACGCTGTTCATAGGCTGAACGGTCATGCTCGAATAGATCCCACCAGGGCCGTAAATCAGTGTGCGTGCTGATGGTCAGCGCTCTGCGGCCCTGAGGCGCTCGTCCTGTATCCCAGGCCGGGCTGAGCGATAGGAAGAGGGTGTTCCCTTCCGCCAGGGGTCGCCCGCGTATTATTTGATGATGTAATGCCAGATTGAACGGAAGCGCATCCTCATCGAGCCCGACATAGACCATGAATGCGCTCCATCCGTCCGCTGGTCGTTCGGGCAATCGGGCCAATCGCGGCGGGAGAGGCGCTTCGAGCAGTGGGCGGATATTCCACGGGGTCAGGTTTGCGACGACGATATCGGCAGGGAAAGAGTCGCCGCGACGGGTTTCGACTGCGATGGGGCGACCCTTTTCTCGCACAATGCGCTTGACTTGCTGGCGGAGGAGCACCGTGCCGCCAGCATTACGGATGGCGGTAACCAGGGTCTCGGCGATGCCGCCCATGCCGCCGCGCAGGTGCACCACGCCTCGTCGGGGCAGGTCGAGAGCGGAAGCGGCGAAGAGGGCGTTAGCCTGAGTGCTGTCGGTTTGGGCGGAAATCAATAACTGGGCGTCGCCAAAGTCTCGCAATGATTCTGGCGCATTATTCAGATGCGCTGCTGCCGGGCGAAACGCATCGCCGAGCAGTTCGGGGCTGAGGCGATTTCGCCAATCTTCTCGTAGCCAGTTCAAGCCGGTGCTGGCGAGTTGAATCGCTTCGGATGCTGTTTGCGGCGGCCAGGCTGGCTGTCGAAGTGCCAAAGCCCAGAGTGCGTCCGCAGTCCGTTCTTGCCAACGCCAGAAAGGCAGGCT
This sequence comes from Caldilineales bacterium, assembly GCA_024102915.1. GTDB lineage: Bacteria > Chloroflexota > Anaerolineae > J102 > J102 > JAGFJG01. The sequence goes on along the minus strand of JAGFJG010000136.1, from coordinate 25,533 downwards.
CGATTCGCCGAAGGCATTTCGACGCTCTTCCCACCGCCTTTCGTCACCCCACCGAGTCACCTGTTCGCCGCCCGGGAGATGCACGACCATGGCCGGGCTGGCTGACCTGGCGGGCCAGCGCTCAATCCCTGCCGCCTGCGCCACCCGATCCATGGGGCCGCCAGGATAGAATCCTCCGGCCAGTGTCGTTCCGGCGTCGAAGCGATAGCCCTGATGATAGAAAGTCCCGGCGCAACCGCCTGCATAAACGTGCGCTTCGAGCACGGTCACATCCAACCCAGCGCGGGCGAGCGCTGCCGCCGCGGTCAATCCGCCGATGCCCGCGCCGATAATGACGAGCCGCTTCACGATTTTTCCAGCAATTTTCTCGTCTGTTTCTGGCGATAGGCGAAGAGGATCGGCAGCCCAACCCACATGCCCATGCCAATCAACCGATTCCATAAGTCGGGCTTGAATTTCAGACTGATGCTGTCGTGCACAATCGTCGCTTGGTCATCCACCGACTCGAATCGGTGTTCGTGCACCCATTGCCGGAAAGGCCCATCGACCTGGCGGTCGATGAAGCTATTGGCGGTGACGTTCTCGTAGCGAGCGACCCAATGAATCGGAATTGGCCCCATCCACAGCGTGAAATTCATCTCCTGCCCCTCATCCAGAAATTCGGGTGCACGATGAATGCGGGGTATGATTGGAGGCGGGGTGATGGCGCCCATGTTTTGGGAATGGCGATGGAAAGCGATCACATCGTCGATCGGGGCTTTGACTGCGAAACTGTGTCGAAAGGATTTCATAGGGGGCGGGTCAATAAAAAGCGCAGCGGCTAGGCTGCGCCAGATGAGATGAGGAAGGGCAAGTTTATTCTGTCGTTACGGAGACTCGAACTATTTCACCAGATTTCGCAGGGCGTAGAAGAGATCGGGATACTTGAACTTGTACCCAGCTTCAAGTAGACGGTGGGGAACTGCGCGCTGGCCGTCGAGTACAAGTGTTGAGATTTCTCCCAACGCAGCGCGCATGGCGAATGCCGGTGCTGGGATCAAGGAGGGCCGATTCATCACGCGGCCCAGCACCTTGCTAAACTCCTTGTTTGTCACGGGATTCGGCGCAGACAAATTGTATGGGCCGGAAGCGTCTTCCTTTTCCAGCAGGAAGCGGATGGCGGCGATTTCGTCGTCCATGTGAATCCAGGGCATCCATTGGTCGCCGCTGCCCAGGCGTCCGCCCGCAAAAACCTTGTGTTGAAACGCCAGCAAGGGCAGAGGGCCGCCATCCATGCTCAGCGCCAGTCCGGTGCGAACAATCACACGCCGTACGCCCATCTCTTCGACCGGCTCGGTTGAATCTTCCCACAGTTGCACGGTCTTGCCCAGGAAGTCATTCGCTGGCTCGCTTTCTTCCGTGAAAACCGTATCTTCCTGCACCTGGCCATAGTAGCCGACGGCGGAGGCCTGGATGACGAGTTTGGGTTTTTCGGTGGCTGCCTGCACGGCGTCGACCACGGCCAGCCCTGCCTGAATCCGACTTTCGACAATGCGCTGTTTGCGCTCGTCATTCCAGCGAGATGGGATCGTGCCTTCCCCGGCAATGCTCTCGCCCGCCAGATTGATGATCGCAAAAGCCCCATCCGCCAGATGACCCCATCCTTCGGTTGTCTTGCAATCCCAACCGACGCATTCTGTCCCCGCCGCCAGTTCGGAAGCTTTCTTTTCCGGATTTCGGGACAGGACGATGACTTCGTATCCAGCTTTGTTCAGTTCGGCGGTCAGTCTGGAACCAATGAGGCCGCTGCCTCCAGTAATAATAATGCGCATAATTTTCTCTCCGTTGGTTTTCAGGTGAATCAGGACTGTGAGGCTTTCTGCAGCCAGTCAAGGATAGGACGGCCGCGCGGGTCAAGATATTCGTCCGCAGCCTGATGATAGACTTTCAGGTAGCTCTGAATGATCCCAGGCGGCATCTCTCGCTCCTGGGTAAGCCCTTTGATCCAGGAGATATTGTTATTCAGGAATTCAATGTCACCCAGTTGCAGCGCCGCTTCGATGTCATTGCCCAGATGGGTATTGGCAATGTTGAGATTGGCAGCGGTCAGCGCCCCGCCGTTGGATTTGATCATCTGCCAGACCCGCGCGGCGATCAACGCCCGATTTTCCTGAAAATGCGAAAGCGCCTGGGCGTACCCGACCGGCGGAGGAGTCGGGTCAGGCACAATCGTGGCTGAATGCACGATCCGTTCCACGACTGCTGGCGCTTCTTCCAAAGAATCGCCCAGGTAATGTCCGGCGATGTGCTGGCGAAGACCCGGCGCTTGCGTGAAAATAATGCCGCCAAACGCCAGCGGGACATTCATTTCTTGCAATTTCAGAGACATTGCCTTGAGGGAGGCTGCGGTTGACAAAAGTTGGGCGGCAAGAATCACAAGGTCGGGGCGCGCCTGTCGGATGGAGGTTTCCAGGTTGATCTCCGGCACATTGGCGCCCAGATAGATCGTGTGCCAGCCCTGGCGACGCAAAAGATAGGTGAGGAGGATGGCGCTGATCGTATGGGCTTCATTGGGCGCGCAGCCGATCATAATCCTCGATTTTCGTGTCGGCGGAGACGCCACCGCAATCAATGCTTCCAGGCGGCGGACGGCCAGTTCTGAGGTGAAATGCTCTTGCTGGACGGAGTACATGCCTGCGTGCCAGCCTTCGCCCACCTGCACGAGTGCGACGCGGATCAAATCCAGGGCGACGATATCGGGGGGGAACAGAGCGAACGCCTGGGAGAGGATCATCTCCGCCCTGGCTTCGTCGAAGTTCACACATGCTTCCAGCCAGGCTGCTCGTAGTTCGTCCAGCGCTGCTCCCTGCATCACAGGCAGAATTGTCTGCGGCGTCGTCACAAAAGATAGCAGCGGATCCTGGCCCTCGCTTTCCAGCTTCTGCCAAAGGTCGACCGCCCGGCTGATCGTCATCCCCTCTTCCTGCCGCTCGACCAGCCATTTCAACGTGTCGATATCGCGTTGGGAATACAGACGATGGCGTCCACTGCTGCGCTGCGGTTGCGGCAGACCGTAACGACGTTCCCAGGCTCGCAGCGTATCCGGCTTGAGACCGGTTTCCCGGACGACGGCTTTGAGGTTGTAGGCTGGCGAATCATCCATTGTGTGAATTGTCGACACGCTGAACTCCTTCAAATTTATTTGATCACCAATGACTGCTGATCAAAATGTCTTTTGTCAAATATAATGTACAAGTTTTGTCAAGAATTATTGTACCGAAATGGTGCAGACTTGTCAAGGGCTTTTTTGCGAAAAATGTTGACAAAAATTGTGATGCTAAATTCTTGTTCCTCGTTTGTCTGTGGCGCGGCGCACTATGCTATACTTACCGCCGCCCATTTTGGGGTCACGAGGAGGACTATGAGCACACACATTTCCGATCTGGGACCTTATCCCGCGACAGGTTCCTTAACTTTCAGCCAGCGCTTTACGCGGTTCATCGCGAGTTTATTTGGCTGGCGAATTGCCCTCGATCAGAGTCCTCCCCTGCACTGCGTGATCATTGGCGCTCCACATACGACCAATTGGGACTTCATCGCTTTACTCTTTTTGAAATTTGGCACAGGCCTGCCTTTCAGGTGGGTAGGCAAAGATAATGCATTTCGTGGCCCCTTAGACCGGATGTTTCGAAAGCTGGGGGGGATTCCGGTCAATCGCAGGGAGCGGACGAATTTCGTCCAACAGATGGTGAACAGCTTCAAGGAGGAAGAATCTTTGATGCTGATCATCGCTCCCGAAGGCACCCGGCAGGCGGCATCAAACTGGCGCACAGGTTTTTACTATATCGCCCTGGGTGCGCGAGCCCCGATTGTGCTGGGATATGTAGACTACCGCACCAAGACCGTGGGCTTGGGGCCAAGCCTGATGCCGACCGGCAACCCTGCTGTCGACTTTCGAGAAATCGCCGACTTCTACAAGACCATCACCCCCAAGCATCTTGACAACGTAACCGTGCTGCAAATCCCCGACTTTGACCCTCAACCTTGAACCTGGAACTTTGAACTCCAAAATCGTGGCAAAGAGCATTGACGGATTTGGAGGCGACTGCTAAACTACCGTTACGACAATTTACAAACCCGCTGGTCGAAGCATTCGAGAGAGTGTCAATGTCTGACATTGATCGCCGAAGGTGCAAGCGGTTTTCAACCGGAGGAAACCGCCAATCTCTCAGGCAAAAGGATCGTTTGCCGACAGCGCTCTGGAGAGTGGGGTGCATTTGATGCGCTCACACCGACGGGGTCAAGGATCGGTTGCGAAAGCCGATTCCGAGTCTCTCAGGTTTCAGGACAGAGCAAGAGCCCGGATCAACTTGATTCGTGGCTCTTTTTCATTCTCGGAAATCCAACCCCATCAGGTAGGCTCATCAAAATGTCAGAATTGAATCGTACACCGCTGTACGCCCAACATGTGGCCCTGGGCGGCCGCATGGTTCCATTTGCCGGTTATGAATTGCCCGTGCAGTACCCAGCCGGCCCGTTGGCCGAGCATCAGGCTGTGCGCACCGCCGCCGGTCTCTTTGACATCGACCATATGGGCCAGTTCCGTGTAGTCGGCCCCGATGCCGAGGTGTTCCTGCAATATGTGCAGCCGCGCGACATCAGCCAGATGAAAGTCTGGGATGCCGAATACAGCTTCCTTTGCTATGCTGACGGCACGCTCATCGACGACATCTTCATCTACCGATTGCCGGATGAGTGGTTCGTGGTGGTCAATGCCGCCAATCGGGCCAAGGACCTATTCTGGCTGGACACGCACGTCGTCGGATTCGATTGCGACATCATCGATGTCTCCGACCCCACCTGCATGCTGGCTTTGCAAGGCCCGAAGGCGCAGGAAATCCTGCAAAAACTGACGGCTATCCCGCTGGCCGAAGTCACCTTTCATACATCCGCTCTGGGCGATGTCGCCGGCATCGAAACGCTGATCGGCGCGACCGGTTACACCGGCGAATACGGCTACGAGCTATTTTTCCCGGCGGAGCAGGCTGTTGCCATGTGGGAGAGCCTGTTGGAAGCGGGCGAGCCGGAGGGGCTGTTGCCCTGCGGCCTGGCCTCACGGGATTCGTTGCGATTCGAAGCCTGCCTGCCGTTGTATGGGCACGAGATGACGGCTGAATTGGAGCCGATTGGCGCACGTCTGGCCTGGGTTTGTGATTGGGACAAGGGGCCGTGGCTGGGCCGCGAGGCTGTGCTCAAGACCAAGCTCGAAGGCGCGAGCCGGATGCTGGTCGGGCTGGAGATGGTCGATCGGGGCGTGCCCCGCGAGGGCTATGCGGTGGCGGACGGGGAACAGCAGGTCGGTTGGGTGACCACCGGCATGAAGGCTCCCAGCCTCGACCGTTTTCTCGCCCTGGCCTATGTGCCCGCCCATCTGTCCCGGCTCGGCACAGAACTCAACATCATCATCCGCGACCAGCCGAAGGCGACCAAGGTCGTGAAGCGACCGTTCTATCTGCCGGCCTATCGACGATAATAAAACAAGTAATGGGGTAATGAAGTAATCAGTATGGATTACGCCGTTACCCCGTCGCCTCATCACTGATTACTAATTACTGACTACTAATCACTCATCCCGGAGGTTTTCTCATGGAATACAAGTATGATGCAAAAGCCCACTATGCCACATCGCATGAGTGGGCGCGTGCCGAGGGCGGATTGATCGTTGTGGGTATCAGCGACTACGCTCAGGATCTGCTTTCGGATCTGGTTTTCGTAGACTTGCCCGAAGTGGGCGCGACAGCAAAGGCGGGCAAAGCTATTGCTGTGGCCGAATCGGTAAAAGCGGCCGAGGACGTATACTCGCCCGTTTCCGGCGAGGTGGTCGAGATCAACGAAGACCTGATCGACACACCCGAATTGCTGAACAGCGACCCGTACGGCGCCTGGTTATTCAAAGTCGCTCCGAGCGACTCCTCGGAAATGGAGGCGCTGATGGATGCCTCAGCCTATGAGACATATGTGAAGGAGCAGCAGGAGGCCCACTAGTATGCGATTTAATCCCCACTCCGATGACGACCGGAAGAGCATGCTGGAGACCATTGGCGCGCCCGACGTGGCCGCCCTGTTCTCCGACATCCCGGCCGCTCATCGCTTTCCCAGGCTGGAACTCCCACCGGCGTTGACCGAGATGGAGGTCGTGCGCGAGGTTCAGGCCATGGCCGCCGAAAATGCCAATCTCGGCCAGTTCGCCTGCTTCCTCGGCGCTGGCGCTTATCGCCATTTCGTGCCGTCTGTGGTCGATACCATAATCAGCCGCAACGAATTCTACACGGCCTACACGCCTTACCAGCCGGAGATCAGCCAGGGCACCCTGCAGGCGACCTTTGAGTATCAGAGCATGGTCTCGGCTCTGACCGGTATGGAAGTGGCGAATGCCTCGCATTATGACGGCGCCACCGCCGTGGCCGAGGCCGTGATCATGGCGATCAACGTGCATCGTCTCAAGCGTAAGAAGATCGTGATGTCGCCCACACTGCATCCCATGTACCGCCAGGTGACTCGCACTTACACGCAGGGCATGGGCCTGACCATCGTCGGTGACGAAGCTGAGGATAGCGATTTTCATTCTCTGCTCGAACTCTGCGATGACGATGTGGCATTGGTCGTCGTGCAAAACCCCGACTTCCTGGGCCAACTGCACAGCCCGGAGGAGATGCGAGACTTGGCCGACGCCGTGCACGCCAAAGGCGCGTTGCTGGCCGTTTCCGTCGATCCGATTTCGTTGGGGTTATTTTCACCGCCGGGGGAATATGGCGCCGATATCGTCACTGCCGAAGGCCAGAGCCTGGGCAATTCCCTCAGTTTCGGCGGGCCCTATCTGGGCATCTTCGCCTTCGACCAGAGCTTGGTGCGGCGAAGCGCCGGGCGGTTGGTGGGCGAGACGGTCGATGCCACAGGCGCATGCGGCTATGTGCTCACCCTGAACACGCGCGAACAACACATCCGCCGCGACAAGGCCACCAGCAACATCTGCACGAACCAGGCCTTGAACGCCCTGGCCGCTGCCGCTTATCTGGCGTCGATGGGCAAGAAGGGCTTGCGCCAGGCGGCTGAACTTTGCTGGCACAAAGCGCATTATGCCGCCGCCGAGATCGCCAAGATCGACGGCTTCGAGGTGGCGAGTGACAAACCCTTCTTCAAAGAATTCGTGGTGCGCTGCCCCGGCCCGGTCGCCGAAATCAACCAGTATCTTCTCGAAGAATTCGGCATCATCGGCGGCTATGACCTCAGCCAGGATTATCCGCATCTGGGCGACGCCATGCTGATTTGCGTGACCGAGATGAACACCCGCGACGAGATCGACGACCTGGTCGACGCCCTGCGCGAGATGACGCAAGAAATCATCCCCCTGGAGGTAGCGCTATGAGCGAGCCATTCATCTATGACCTCGGCAGCCCCGGTCGCACCGGCGTGGACATGCCCCCGGCCGATGTGCCTCTCACCGACCTTCCCGCCGGTTTCCTGCGCCAGGATTTGCCCCTGCCGGAGATGAGCGAACTGGAAGTCGTGCGCCATTACGTGCGGCTGAGCCAGTTGAACTACGCCGTCGACAAGGGCTTCTATCCCCTGGGCTCGTGCACCATGAAGTACAATCCCAAGGTGAACGAGCGCATGGCGCGCCTCCCCGGCCTCGCCGACATCCACCCGCTGCAAGACCCCGCCACCGTACAGGGGGCCATGCAGATGATGTACGAATTACAGCAAATGTTGGCCGAGATCTCCGGGCTGGATGCCGTCACATTGCAGCCGGCGGCGGGAGCTCATGGCGAGCTCACCGGCGTGCTGATCATGCGCAATGCCCAGATCGCACGCGGCCAGGGTCATCGCAACAAGATTCTGGTACCGGATTCGGCGCATGGGACCAATCCCGCCACGACCACCATGAGCGGCCTGGAAGTGATCGAACTGCCCAGCGGTCCCGATGGAAATGTCGATGTCGAGGCATTGCGTGGCGAGTTGGACGACCATGTTGTGGGCCTGATGATCACCAATCCCAACACGCTGGGCCTGTTCGAGCAGAACATCGTCGAAATCTGCGAGATGGTGCACGAGGCCGGCGGTCTGGTTTATGGCGATGGCGCGAACCTCAACGCTATCATGGGCATCGTTCGCCCCGGCGACCTGGGCATCGATGTATTGCACTTCAATCTTCACAAGACCTTCAGCACGCCTCACGGCGGCGGCGGCCCCGGTTCCGGCCCGGTGGGCGTAGTGGCTGAACTGGCTCCCTTCCTGCCCGCGCCGGTGGTGGGGTTGAGCGAGGAAGGCGATTTCGTGTGGGACTGGCCGGAACAGAGCATCGGTCGAGTGCGGGCATTCAACGGCAACTTCGGCATGCATGTGCGCGCGTACACCTACATCCGTATGCACGGGGCCGAGGGTCTGCGCCGGGTGAGCGAGGATGCCGTGCTCAATGCCAATTACATCCAGGCATTGCTCAAGCAGCGGGATGATTATCCCATCCCGCATGGCGACCGCTTCTGCATGCACGAGCTGGTCGCCCAGGGCAAGATCGCCGGAGCCGAAAGCGTGCACACGCTGGACATCGCCAAGCGGCTGATCGACTACGGATACCATCCCCCCACCGTCTATTTCCCCCTGATTGTGCCGGAAGCCCTGATGATCGAGCCGACCGAGACCGAATCGAAGGACACGCTCGACGCTTTCGTCGATGCCCTCACCGACATCGCCCGCGAGGCGCGCAGCGATCCCGAACTGCTGCATTCCGCCCCGCAGACGGCCCCGGTTCGCCGGTTGGACGAAGTGCGGGCCGCGCGCCAACCTGTGCTGGCCCGCCATCCAGAGGCAGTTTCAGGCTGATTTGCGCATGAGATAGCCCTGTGCTAATCTTCCGCCTAATTTCATCATTGAACGACCACGACGGAGACAAGTAACATTCGGTCGCCTTTCAGAGAATTGTCGGTCGGTGCGAGGCAATAGGGCCGCCGCTGTGAAATCCACTTCCGAGTCGCCGGGCTGAAAAGTAGACAGTAATCAGTTCAGTCTGACCACTGAATACTGACAACTGACCACCAACTAAGCCTCGTCGTCTGGCCCCCGTTATCGGGCCGGGATGATTGAATCCCGCCAAGGTTGTCGCTCGCAAGGGCGGCACAAATCCAGGTGGCACCACGAGCACGCCCCTCGTCCTGGAACGAGGGGCGTTTCTGTTTGGTAAGGGTGACTACCCGATATCCAATATCCTCTCTTGGAGAATGAATATGCTCGACATAAAACTCTTACGCGAGAATCCCGATTTGGTGCGGCAGGCGATGAGTGACTTGCAAGCCACGGATGCGCCGGTCGAGGACGCCATCCGCCTCGATTTGCGCCGCCGGGAAATCCTGGTGGAAGTGGAAGCGATGAAAGCCGATCGTAACGCCGGATCGAAGCAGATCGGAGCGCTGATGCGCGAGGGCAGGCGCGAGGAAGCAGAGACGCAGAAAGCGCAAATGGCGGCCATCGGCGAGGATATCGCCGCGCTGGAAACGGAGTTGAAGCAGGTCGATGCTGACCTGCAATGGGCCATGCTCAACATCCCCAACCTGCCGCTGCCCAATGTGCCGGTCGGCGTCGATGACAGCGAGAACGTCATCACCCGCACAGTCGGCGATCTCCCCGCCTTTGGATTTGAACCCCGCCCGCATTGGGAATTGGGCGAAAGCCTGGACATCATCGATTTCGAGCGTGGCGTCAAGCTGTCGGGCAGTCGCTTCTATGTGTTGAAAGGATTGGGCGCGCACCTGCAAAGGGCGCTGATCACATGGATGTTGGACATGCACGTGCAACAGCATGGCTATGTCGAGGTCTACCCGCCATTCGTCGTGCGGGAAGAGGCGCTGGTGGGGACCGGCAACCTGCCCAAGTTCGGCGACAATCTTTATCGGGACATCCACGACGACCTATGGCTGATCCCCACCGCCGAGGTGCCGGTCACCAACCTTTATCGCGACGAAATCCTGGACGCCGAGCAACTGCCAATCAAGCATGTAGCCTTCACGCCCTGTTTCCGCCGTGAGCAGATGAGCGCGGGCAAAGATACGCGCGGCATCAAGCGCGGCCATCAATTCGACAAGGTGGAGATGGTCAAGTTCGTGACGCCGGAAACCGGCCGGGCTGAGTTGGACTTGCTCATCGACAACGCAGAGGACATCTGCCGGGCGCTGGAAATCCCCTATCGGGTGGTGCAGATGTGCACGGGCGACCTCAGCTTCGTGGCGGCGGCCAAGTTCGATCTGGAGCTTTGGGCCCCCGGCTGCGGGGAATGGCTGGAAGTCAGCTCGTGCTCGCTGTTCACCGATTTTCAGGCTCGCCGCGCCAACATCCGCTACCGGCCAGAACCCGGGGCCCGACCGCAATTCGTGTACACCCTCAACGGCTCGGGATTGGCCCTGCCCCGCACGGTGATCGCCGTTCTCGAAAACTACCAGCAGGCGGATGGCAGCGTGATTGTGCCGGATGTGCTACGACCCTACATGGGAGTGGATGTTATCAGCAGGTAGCAGGCGGCGGCCGCCTTTACCCGGAACCCGACACTTGACACATTCTTTTTGACACCATTCTCCGCACGATGGTATGATCTCCGTCGCCCGCTGGGACGGAGGTCGTCCACGGAGGGTTGGCCGAGTGGACGAAGGCGGCTGTCTTGAAAACAGCTATACCGCAAGGTATCGGGGGTTCGAATCCCTCACCCTCCGCCTGATTTCCAGCACATAGTGGGCAGTCTGAGCGCTGACCACTGGTCACTGAAAATTGATAATTGAACACCTGGGGAGGTCGCATAGCCTGGTCGAGTGCGCCCGCCTGCTAAGTGGGTAGGGGTGTAACAATCCCTCGAGGGTTCAAATCCCTCCCTCCCCGCCACTGAAAACGCCGCCGAATATTTCTCGGCGGCGTTTTGTATTGTGCACTCATATATCGTCAATCTAATCACTCCGACGACGAAACTGAAAATTGAGCAACTTGCCTCGACGAACCGCCATAATTCTGAAGAATAGCGCAATGAGTATTAGGAGTAGGCCAAACACTATATTTCCTGGTATTTCTATCTGGCTATCGTCCACAAGTCTAACTAGACTGTTACCTAAAATAAAAAAAATTCCCTGTACCAGAAAACTAAGAAACAGCACCATAAAAAATACCCAACCAATTAGTGCAAATATATTATGGAGAACAATCGTAGTTACTTCTTGATCACTCAATTTGTCGAGATGAGAAATCCCTGCAATGCGCGCACTTGCTCTGGGTTCTGGCAACTCATCTTCACTACTCACAACTATCTTTAAGGTGAATTTGTCTCCAGGGTTAAGAAGATTTGGTGTCAATGAAGCAATGGCTCCACTAACAACAGGTTCAATTTGGATATCTACCGGATACTTTTCTATTACCTCTGCACTGACGACCCGTGAAGCTGATTGGAACGTGAATTCAAACCATTTCTCATAGTCAACCATACGAATTGCTTCACGACCGTTGTTCTGTATTTGAATCAGAACCAGATATAGTCTTCCTATAGACTGATGATCGAAAGTGATGTTAACCCTATCCTCGATGTCCTGATCAACAGAAATCAATGGAACAATAGGCCGAATTCGATACGAAAGTGACTTTTTCGGACCTCGGAATCTCATAAAAAAGATGACAATAATTGACACCAAGACGATGCATGAGAAGAGAAAAATCAGGAGAAACGGGTTTTCAAATGACATATTTGATATTCACTTGGCTAATCCAACAGAAAATTATTACGAGAGCAGAGACTTGCACACTTTGAATGTTGATGTCACCTCAATAATCGATGGTACTTGAAAACATTCTGGCTTTTGACTTTTACAGCTCACGCCGGAAAATGCGGTGCCGTTTGTCGAAGGTCACACCCAGCGCCGAAACCTCGGCCTGCATACGCTCGTTCGCCTCATCGACTTGCACGATTTCCGCATGCGCGTAGCCGCTGGCCCGCACCGCTGCCGCCAGCTCGACATAAAGCATGGCATCGACGCCCCGGCCCTGATATTGCGGCAAGATGCCCGCCCCATTCACGTTGATCCATTCCGTTTTCTTGAACTCCCGCAGCAACGTAATGAAGCCGAACGGCCATAGCTTCCCGCTGGTACGTTGGATGGCCGCCGAAATGTCGGGGTAGATCAGGATAAAGCCAGCCAGATCATCGCCCTTCCACACCAGCCGGATCAGTGTGGGGTCGATTATATCCAGCAATCGGGATTCGATCACCTTCGCTTCCTCAAGCGTAATGGGCACGAATTCCCAGTTATTCACAAAAGTGCTGTTGTAGACTTCGATGACCGTGGGGACGATGGCGTGCAGTTCCTTTTTGCTGGTGTAGCTGCGCACCTCGAAGTTATATCGCTCTTTCACCTTGGCGGCGATGCGCTCGATCCGCTCCGGGACCTGGAATGTGCCGGGCACATAACCCGACATAAAGTCCGTTTCTTTCTCGAAGCCCAGGCGTTTGATGAAATCGTAATAGAAGGGCGGATTATAGGCGATGCCAATGGCCGGGCGACGCATGAAGCCTTCGATCAGCATGCCCATGCCATCGGCGGGCAGGAAGCCCTTTGGCCCCACCATTTTGTCGAGCCCCCGGCTGCGCGCCCACTCGAAACCGGCTGTGAAGAGAGCTTCGGCCACGGCATAATCTTCGACAGACTCGAAATGAGAGAAGATGGCGGTCTTTGCATTGCGGATTTTGTTGTAGCGGGTGTTCTCCATCACGGCCAGACGACCCACCACTTTTCCATCCTGTTCGGCCACAAAAAAATCGGCGAATGAGTGCAGATAAAAAGGATACTTCTTGCGATCAAGCTGCCCCTTCGCTTCGTCCATCATCTGCGGCACCCACAGCGGGTCGCCTGCATAGAGATGATAGGGCAGATTCACCCACTTTTTGACATCGCTGTGATTGTTTGTATCGAGTTTTCGTATTTGCGTCATGATTTTCCCGCGGTGAAGAAGCCGACGGCGAGAGCGCCCGGCCCGGCGTGCGTGATGATGGCAGGCCCCAGTTCGCAGATGAGTACGTCCTCGGTCTGTAATGTTTGTTTGAGCGCCGAAGCAATCTCCGCCGCCACATCCGGCAATCCAGCGTGCATAACGGTCAGCAGCGCCTCGTCACCTCTGGCTGATTCTGATTCGACGATTTCCAGCAGCCGCGCCCGCGCTCGTTTTTGTGTGCGCTGCCTCTCGAACGCCTCGACCCGACCGTCCTGCAGCGTGAGGATGGGCTTGACCTGCAACAGACTGCCGAGCAACGCCTGCGCACCGCCGATGCGCCCGCCCTTTTGCAGATATTCCAGCGTGTCCACGAGAAAATAAATCCGGCTGCGCGCCATCAAATCATGGACATGGGCGATGATGGCATCGGCATCGGAACCTGATTCCGCTAGAGCGGCAGCCTGCAACACCATGCGCGAGAGCGGGCCGGCAATCGATCGGGTGTCGATCACCCGGATGTCGGCATCGGGGAAGGATTGGGCGGCCACGGAGCCGCTGCGCACGGTCCCGCTGATCTCGCTGGATGGGTGAATCGAAAGGACGGCGTCCCCGACTTCCACGAAGGGGCGATAGATGTCGGCCATCGTCGCCGGGGATGGCGCCGCCGTTTTGGGTAAGTTCGCGCTCGTCGCCAGCTTACGCATGAATTCTTCATTGCTGAGATCCTGCAATTCCTGAAATTCTTCGTTGCCGAAAACGACGATCTGCGGGGCGACCGGAATGGCGTGGCGACGGGCCAGATCATCGGGCAGCCCGGCTGTCGTGTCTGTGACGATGCGAATCATGATTCCTCCACTGCGAAAATGTGTCGCCCCACGTGCATCTGACGACTAAAGGCAGTCGCTGACCCTGAGCAATTCACGAATATCCTCGATCTCATCCCGAATAATCTGGTGGCCCATGGCGAAATCGGGCGCTACCAGACAGGCTCCGGCTGCCATCAATTGGGCTCGCCCCGACTCGGCCAGGGCAAAGGGGACGGCCGGATCGTGTAGGCCGTGCGGCCAATAGAAGCGGGTATCGGCCACGGTCTCAGTAGTGACCCGAACGAGCGGGTGGTCGGCCAGAAAGCCGGAGAGGTTGAGGACTGTGTCGATTTCGTTGGGATGATTCAACCCATAGCCCATGCCGACGGTGCCGCCCTGACTGAAACCGCCCACAAAGATCGGCCCGATTTTGACGGAAAGCTCACCGATGATTTTCTTGATGGTTTCATCCAGTTCCGACAATGACCGGGTAAAGTGTTCGGGATCGGGGCGATTGCCGCCGAGATAGCGATACCAGGCAAAGCCGGGGCCGTAACCCCACTCACGGGCGGAATACGGCGCACGGGGCGCAACCACAAGCGCTTCGGGGAAGAAGTCGGCCAGGGCCAGCAGATCGTTTTCGTCAGCCCCTCGTCCGTGCATGAGCACCATGAGCGAGGCGCCAGTTTTGGCATTGTGCGGCAAGCGGATTTTGTAGTCGAGCATGATTGGCACATTCTAGCCCCGGCCTATGATTTCGTCCAACGAGGCCGTGAGCATGTAACACAGGCTACCGATTCGCGGCAAGAACGTTCCAATTGCACCCCGCCACAAAAAAAGCCCGCAGGTCTGACCTGCGGGCTTGTGCAATCGGATTAGGGAATGTTCGGTGGCGGGTTATTCTCCGAAAATCGTGATCTCGACCCCGCCGCCATCGACGGGCGAGGCCATGATCGTGATGCTGACGCCATCTTTCGTGTAGGTAGGCAGGAATCCTTCATCCTTCGTCCAGCCCAGATCGGCGAGTTGCTCGTCGAAGAATTGGACCACTGCTTCCTCGGTCAGCGTGCTGGCGGCGCTGACGAGGCCGGGGAAGCTGTTGGTCACGGTGGTGTCGGGCGGCATCGGGAATGTTCCATCGTCGAAGCCCGGCATACTCACTTCGCCCAGGGCGGTTGCCCCTTCCGGCACTGTGATCTCGACATCGGAATTCACTTCGTAGACCTCGAATGTCCAGGTCACCTCTTCATCGGCGATGACTTCGTTGCCTTCATCGTCGGTCGATGGCACGCCGGTGGCCGCAGCCGTGAAACTGACCTTCACCACGTAATTGCCATCTTCGGCCACCCAGATATCGCCGCGCAGCGATGTGACATCGCCCTCATCGGCGCCCTGCCCGAAAAATTCTGAGAGAAGCAACGGGTCTTCGAAGGAATAGTGCACGGTGTCGATGCCGTTCACTTTCTCCTTGCCTTCCCGGTTGAGCTGATCCAGATCGTTGACGATATCGTCGGCGCTGCCGATGAATGAGGGCACGTCCTCCAGACCCGATTCTTCGCGCGTCGTGGTCAGCCATTGGTCGCCAAAGCCGATGTATGAGGCGTCGTCCACCATATAGAACTGCACGGACTCCGGCACGTTGGGATCGTCTTCGACAGTCTGCACGCCGTCCATCCTCATGCTCATATTGAAGCCGTAGGGATTGTCGGCCTTGGTATAAGCGGATTCAAACTCCATGGTCTGTTCGACCGGTTCGGCGTCGCCGACCGTACTGATCATCGAGAAACTGCCGCGCGCACGATAGGAATCCAGCGCCTCTTCCAGCAAGGTCATCGCCGCCGGTTCGTCCATCTCTTCGGGTGTGTCGGTCGGCGCGGGCGCGGGGGTATCAGTTGGTGCAGGCTGAGGCGTATCCATCGCCGCAGGCGCAGAAGTGGGCGCTGGCCCGGCGTCATCGGATGCAGCGCCGGAATCTTCGCCGCCACCGCAAGCGGCAAGAAAAATCGACAACAGCAGGGCGATTGCGATCAGAACAAAGCGATTTCGTTTCAGCATGGTACCTCGAATGTGAATGTGGAAAATGGTTAACTGTGGTTGGACGGTTGCGCCAGCTTCCAAAGAACCTCCGCCAATGACGGCGCTCCGACCCGTGCAAGGTGAGTCATGACGCGCTCGCACATCTTCCCGGCGAACAGCACTCCCAACTGGCTCTCATAACAAGCGATTGCGTCCATCTTGGCATCAGCCTGGGATGTTGTCAAGTACTGCGGATAACGCTGCCAAAAACCGGGGACGGGCCGGTTGAGCGCTCGCCATACCGCTTCGGGTTTTTCGCTGTAGGGGTAGTCCTCGTAAAACCATATGGGATGTCCCGCATTTGCCAGCGACAGCGCTCGTTCCCGGATGCGTTGGTGGTCGACGTGGTTGCCGACGGCCAGCGGCGCATAGATGGCGTCCGGTGCAAAATCGGAGATCGTCTGGCTCAACGCTTCGGCCAGGGCGTGGTCATCCTCGTCCGGGTGCAGGTCTGCCCACAGCGCTTCTTCGGTGTCATACATCCAGCGGCCATCTGGGGCGACGCGATAAATGCAATCGAGTTCGTGCAGAAAATGCAGCCGGGCTCCCAGGCGCTGGCATGCGGCCTCGTCCTCCGCCCGGCGCAATTGCACAAGGTCGGAGTCAGGGAAACGCTCCAGCCAGCGCTGGTGTTGGAACTCGGCGAAGGGACTGAGTTCCCGACCGCTGGGGTGACCCGCGCAGATCGTCACCACCAGAACATCGTCGCCTTGCCCGGTCTGCTGTGCGATCAGGCCGCCGCACGAAAGCACGGCATCGTCGAAATGCGGGCTGAGATAGAGCCGTCGGATCACGGCTCCCGCCACTGCATGGGCAGCCACAATGGCGGCCAATCTTCGATGCGATAAATCACGCCATTGTTGAGCCCGGCCACATAGACTTCACCCTGTGCATCTTCGCCGAAAGCGCTGATCAAGAACGGAGCGCGTGCCAGTTGTTGGTTCTGCCAGGCATCTCCGACCCGCGTCAAGCCCCAGATGCGGCCGCTGCAATAATCGCCGTACAAATACAGACCTTGCATGGCCGGAAATGAGCCACCGCGATAGACGACGCCCCCGGTGACGGCGCAGCCCTGGCCATGATCGTATTCGGCCACCGGCAGCGTCAGGCCGGCGGGGTCGCACGCTTCCGGGTTGTAGCAATGCGAGGCTTCCATCAGCCGCCAGCCGTAGTTTTCGCCGCCCGTGCTCGAACCGGCCTGGAAGTTCACTTCCTCATAGCGATTTTGCCCCACATCGGCGATGTACAGGTCGCCATTGCTGCGGTCGAACGAAAACCGCCAGGGGTTGCGCAGGCCGGTGGCCCAGATTTCGCCACGATAACCGGCGGTCTGGGTGAAGGGATTGCTGGCCGGGATGGCGTAGGGCGTCTGGCCTGATTCCACGTCGATCCGCAGCATTTTGCCCAACAATGTGTTGGTGCGCTGGCCGTGATTTTGCGGGTCGCCGCGCCAGCCGCCGTCGCCGGTTCCGATGTACAAGTAGCCGTCATTGGGGCCGAAAGCCAGGTCGCCGCCGTTGTGATTCTCGTACGGCTGGGCGATGGTCAGAATCACTTCCTCGCTGGCAGGGTCGGCCAGATTGGGCGAACCGCTCTTGACCTGAAAGCGAGAGACGACGGTCGCGCCAGCAAGGTTCGTATAATTGACATAAAAATACTGTTTGGCGGCGAAGCCTGGGGGAAAGGCGATGCCGAGCAGCCCTCGTTCCGAGCAGCAACTAACCCGACCACTAATATCAAGAAATGGCGTCGGCAATACGACGCCGCTCTTGACGATCCTCACCCGACCTGCCTGCTCGACCACAAACAGCCGGACGTCTCCAGCGTTGGCGACGGCGACGGGTTGGGTGAAGCCAACGGCGTAAGGGATCAGTTCCAGGCGGGGCCAGGAGTCGGCATCTGTGATCCGAGCGTCTGTGTCCGAAGCGACCAGAATGCGAGGCATGGTGACCGGCATCAAAACCACGACAATCAGCGCATGCCAGAAAAGTCGTCGCATTTAGCGCGCCATCGATGTTGAGATTATAAACGGCACCATTGGCGTCGTCATCGTATCGTGCCGCATATGTATCGAAATCGTGCCTGTGTCTGAATTGCGGCCATCACTCACTTCGAAAGTGAATGAGTCGGTGGTTGCCGTCCCATCCGGCTCATAGACCACATACGCTGTCCATCCGGGCGTCGTGTTGACAGAAGCGCCCGTCTGCAAGATTGGCGCGCCTCGATTTCCCGCCGACGTACTCTGGAAAAGGCGTCCATTCACGGGCATAGAGGTGATTTTGAAGGTGAGGAAGTCGGCGTTTGGGTCGCTGCCTTTCAAGCTGATCAGTGTATTCAGGTTGGCGCTGACGCTCAGGGTCTTGGCGGAGGCAGTGGGCGGTTTATCCGGCTTGACCTGGCCCCGCAGAATCAATTCCATGTATTGGCGAACGCCCTCGTAGGTCGCCGGATTGCCGTTGCGTGAAGAGAGAAGGTTGCGCCATTCGTGCGGGTCAGTCGTTCGCATGTAGAGTTCTTCTTGCCTGTTGGGGCCGGTGTTCGGCAAGTCGTAGCGGATGTAGCTCCATCCTCGTGTGCGTAACGACGCCCGATCTGTGAGCGACCACCCCCATCGACCGAGCGTCGTCATAGCCGGCCAGGGCCAATACGCCTGCGGGTTTGCTAACAGCGGCACAAGCGAGCGACCATCCCTGGGAAAATCGGTCGGCATGTCCAAGCCAGCCAGTTCGACCAGAGTGGGGAACAAATCAACAGCCGAAACAAGTGCGTCCGTGCTGCTGTCGGGAATGGTCAATCCTGGGACTTTGATGGCGAACGATACACGTGTACTCACATCCCAGAGGGTCAATTTCTGCAAGTGTGCTTTCTCACCGATGTGATACCCATGATCGCTCCAAAGCACGACAATGGTGTTGTCGGCGATGCCCTGATCGTCGAGTGCGGTCAGCAGTTTTCCGATCTGCTCGTCAACATAGGAGACGCTGGCAAGATAGTGGGCGACGGCTTTACGCCACTGATAGTCGTCGTCGAAGATGTATTGCTGGTCGGAATACTTGCCGCCCTGCCAGACCAACTCCACGCCTTCCGGCGGAATGTCGGCCAGATCGTCCGCCCGGGTTTCGGGCAAATCGATCTGGTCGAGCGGGTAGAGATCGAGCATTCGCTGCGGCACATACCAGGGCAGATGCGGCAGCATGAAACCGACGCTGATCATGAAAGGTTTGTCGGTCGGCGCAGACGCGAGCAGGTCAAGGCCATCGTTCAGAATGATATGATCCGGTAAATCTTCTTCGGTGTAAACAAGGCCGGTTTTCGCATTCACCTCTCCATCGATTGCGCCCCAATCCGCATCCACTGTCGAAGCCTGCGCCAGATATTCAGGCATACCATGCAGCGGCATCCTTTGCGGCCAACCAATTCCCGGCCAGAATTTCCAGATGGCGAGTTTGTCCCAGGGTTCGGCGATCAACTGTTCATAACTGTGGAAAGTCTTGCCGGCGCCGCCCAGCCAGTAACCATTCTCACGGAAGTGCTGATAAAGGGTCTTGATCTGGCCGATGCCTGGCCCGTAGTTCTGATAGGCCAGTCCGTTCGGGTCAGACATGTAGGTGCGCCAATCCACATGTTCTGCGGCGAGGCTGGTGATGCCCGTGGAAGAAGGACGCAAACCGGTGAGTATGCTGATGCGCGAGGGATTGCAGACAGGCGCTGTGATGTGAGCGTCTTCGAACACCATGCTTTCGGCAAACAGACGATCCATATTCGGCGTGATCGCCTGTTCGCCATAGACGTCGCGCAGGGCCGCCATGTCATCGATCATGATGATCAGGACATTCGGTTTATCGTTGATCGCCGCCCGCGCCTGGGCCGAAGCGGAGGCGGTC
This sequence comes from Caldilineales bacterium, assembly GCA_024102915.1. Classification (GTDB taxonomy): domain Bacteria; phylum Chloroflexota; class Anaerolineae; order J102; family J102; genus JAGFJG01. The sequence goes on along the minus strand of JAGFJG010000136.1, from coordinate 5,777 downwards.
CAAACCAATTGGCGAAGGATGAGGATAATGAACAGAGAAAGGGCAAGCGTTCGTTTGAGCATATTTGGGAGGGATCGTATTTGAGACGGGTTTGCGCCCGCCGACTTCCGGACTGAATACTATTGAGACGTATTCGTTCGCCAAAAGCAGCCTCGACTTGGCCAATACATTTCGAATCCCCAACATTTTTGAAAACCCGTTCTTCGACTATCCTCCAAACGTTCGACTTAGCAGTTGGCAAATCCTGGCATTGTGAGTGGCTGGCGATCCATTTCGACGGATCACCAGCCCTTGGTCATTTGTTGCTATCCGTTGTTCGAGTAGAGCGGGAACCAGTACCGGATCGCCGGGGCGTTCACGATGATGCCCAACTCGTGGCAGGTGTCGGCCCCGTCGTCGTCGCGGATGCAGACCGACGCAATGTAGCCGTCCGCATTGCCGTAAGTGTGCGCCGGGAACGTGACCGTGCCGACCATGCCGCTGGGAGATGAAGCCTGGTTATCGCGCACGACCTGGCCGACCGAAACCGGGGTCCCATCGCCCCAATCGATCGTTGCCGTATGCGTGTCGAGCGCACCCTTGTCGGTGAAGGTGATCGGCGACAGGCTGACGGGTCGGCCGACCAGACCGGAAGGCGTCTGGGCGATCTCAAATTCAGGCGGGGCGTTGGCGATATCCACCGTGATTGCGCCGGAGCCGACCGCTCCATCCGCATCCTGCATGGCGATGCTGGCAACGTAGACGCTGTTGTCCTGGTAGATGTAGGTCGTCTCCAGCACGTCTCGCACACCCACGCCATTGCCAAAGCTCCATTGCGAGGCGACGATCTCACCCAGGCCGGAACCGGCCGGGTTGGCGGAGAAGTTGATGGGATCGCCTTCCTCCGCTGAAGTCGGATCAACGGCCACACTCACTGCCGCCACGCCGTACAGGTCGCCCTTGGCAGCCGATGTGGACACATTGCCGGCCTCATCCACCGCCTGCACCATGAACAGGATGGAATTGCCGACGTCCGCCAGCGTTCCCGTCCAGCGATTGGCGATCAGGTCATAGTCCAGGTCGAGCGACTGCCATTCGCCGGAACCATCGGTGTACGTGGCGACCACGCGCTGGATGCCGGAATCGTCTTCCGCCTGCACTGAGAACCTCAGATTCTGGGTTTCGCCCCCCGCCTCGTAGACAGCGCCGACCGACACGATCAGCGGCTCGATGAAGTCGGGCGAGTCGGAGTAATAGACATCGTAGACGAGATTGTCGTAACGACGCTCCACGCCGACAACATTGTTGTTTCCTGCCACATCCATCACGCCAGAGAAGAGGAATTGGCCGGGCGTAACGATCAGGCGCTCGCGCAAACCCTGCGGCGTGGCGAAACGATTGATGCGCGCCAGCACATCCGGCTGCCAGCCATTGTACATGAACTGCGGTTCGTAGCGGGCGGTTTCCGTCACCGGCATGGTGATCACCGGGTCAAAATTGGGGATGTCGGTGTAGGCGGCATTGACCAGCAGCGCCCCGTGCGACACGCCCTCGCCCTCCGCATCGGTTACGTCGATCGCCACGCGGGGCTGGATAGGATTGTAAAGCAGCGAGGCGTAGCCATTGTCAGCGGCGAAGTAGTTGCCGCTATCGGTCTCGATCAACTCGAACGTCGGGGTGATCTCGATCGTATTCTTGGCGAGACCGGAGGTGGGGCGGGCGGTTGCCAGCACGTTGAAATTCGGCGTGCTCGTGGCGGCGCTCATGCTGGCCAGCCCAATGCCGGGCACGTCGACGCGATAGCTGGGGATGCCGTAGAGGGTCGAGACCGCCAGCGCTTTTTCGTCATAAGGTCCGTAGCCGCCCATGCTCAACAGGGCGTAATCCTGCTTGGCCTGGCGCAGGGCGTCGCCGATGCTGGGCATCGCCCCCGCATTCTGAGCGAACCGGCTCATCAATTCCTCTGACAACGTGGCGGCCAGATCGTCGCCGTAGCCGTAACCGGAGTTGGCGATCCACACCGCCTGTTTTTGGGCGAACGCCTGGGCGAAGTCCAGATCGGAATTGAACTCCTGGCCGAAGTCGGTCGTGCACATATCGCACACGTTCAAGCCGGAATGGCAGCCCACCGAGAAGTTGACCGTGCCGGTGAGATCGACAAGCGACTGCGAGATTTCGGTGGCGGTGAAGAGGCCGCTCGCGCCGATCTGGTTTACATCCGCCGGTTCCAGCAGGAAGTGTGAGAAATGTGCGGCAATGGAGTTCAGGTCATGGCGGCTGCCCAGGAAGTCGTTGCGCAGATCGTCGGCGCTCCACACATTGTTGTTGACGACCGTGCTAATCAGGCCGTCGGCGGCGAAAGCGTCGGCGATGATGGCGGTGGAGTCCATGAGGAAGTCATAGCCATAGGCCAGGGCGGTGCTGGCCGAAAGCACGCCGTCCCGCGCCAAATATTCCTCCACCATGCCGTTGATCTCGCCCGGCTTTTCCACCAGACGACCCAGGCCGTAATTGGTCACGTAAAGCGGCCGGCCCTGGTACGGCGTCGGCTCCATGTCGCCGAAGTAATCGTCCGTGAGCAGATAGCCCTGGCTGAAAGCCGAATAGAGGGCGGTGTCGGCGTCGATCAGAAGCTGGCCGGTGTATTCGAATTCGTTCGAGGTCTCGACGATGTCCTTGAGGCGGCGGAAGGGCACGACCTCATCATTGCCGACGATGAGGATACTCTTGGCATTGGGGTAATTGCTCAACAGGCTGGCGATCACCAGCTTGATTTGATAGGTGACCTCGTTCGCCGCTGCGACCACGCAGACATTGCCGTTGTCCCAGGCGTCGTACGCTTCCTGCACGTCGGGGTAGGTTTCCAGGGCGATGACGGCGCCTTTCACCGTGGCGTGGTCGGCCAGCAGATGCAGATTGTTCGTCAATGTGGTCGTGAGTGTGCTTTGGCTGCCGATGTCGTCCGGGCCATAAAGCCGCTCGATCCGTCGCTGGTCGTAGAGGATCAGGGTCTCGGTCTGGTCAGCCCAGGGCGTGTACGAGACGCCGGGCGTGCCCTCGTATTCAAACGTGCGCGAGCATACGGGCGGCGGCGGCGGCGGGGTGACGGAGATCGTCAGGGTATAGGGCTCGGTCGAGAACACGCCATTATGCCCGACGACGGCCACAGAGTAGTGGTCGATGGCGTTCAAAGCCACGTCGGTGATCGATTCATCGAGTCGTCCCGGCTGCACGGAAAAGCCCACGAGCGGCACGTTTTGCAACGGCACATTCTGTAGCGGCACGTTCTGCAACGGCACATTTTGCAGCGGCACATTCTGCAGCGGCACGTTTTGCAATGGCACATTCTGCAACGGCACATTCTGCAGCGGTACATTCTGCAGCGGTACATTCTGCAGCGGCACATTTTGCAGCGGCAGCGATTTCACCGGTACGTCGTAATTGCTGGCTCGCGTGAGCGGCAGATCGTTTTGGCGCAGGTCGGTGGCGTCGTCGGTGGGTCGATAGAGCACCAGGTCGAAGTCGGCCGGCAGGTCGGTGAGTTGGAAGGTGACGATGGAGCCTTTTTCCAGCAGCGCCACGGGCAATTTGAAGTAGTCCACGTCGGTCGAGGAGCAGATGTAGGCCGTATATTCGCCGCCCGGCGTGGTCGATGTCGCTTGCGTCCAGGTGTCGTTGGTCTCGTAGGGGTCGGGGCAGGCTGACTCGACCGGGATGGCTAACCCGAATTCCGAGGTGTTCCCGGTCTGGTCGGTGGTGGTGGCTGTGACCTGATCTCCCTTCAGCCCGCCCTTGAAAACGAAGTGCCCGAAGGCATCGGCCAGCGTGCGGCCCAGGAAGAAGCGTCCCTGTTCTTCGTCATCGCCGAAGACTTCGACCCGTGATTCGGGCAGCGCCGAACCGGACACTTCGTCCCCGGCGGCAGCGGAGAGATTCGGCGGAGTGACTTCCTGATTCCCGCCGTTGGCATTGGCGATACCGGCTGCCTGGGCCCCGCCGCCGTTGCTGTAGATCAGATTCCCGGCCAGAGTGTTGCCGGTGCTGGCGTCCACGACGATGCCGACGCCAGCGTTGAAGGCGATGGTGTTGCCAGCGCCGCCGGTCAGCCCGCCGATCGTGTTCTCGTTGGAAGCGTCTTCGATGCGCACGCCATCCAATCCCTGTCCAAAGTCATCGCCCGACAGGTTCGTGCCGATGCGGTTCGCCTGCACGGTGTTGAGCGACGAAGCGTTGCGCAGATGCAGGCCGTAGCCCTGGTTTCCGGCGATGGTGTTGGTCGCTGCGCCGCTGCCGCCGCCGATCTGATTGGAACTGGAATCGTCGAGCAGGATGCCGGTCTGGTTGGCGAGGGCAGCGCTGGCCGCCCCATTCAGGCCGATGGTATTGCCCTGCACGATGTTGTTGTCGCTGCCGTTCAGCAATTCCACGCCATTGCCCGCATTGCCCGAAACCAGGTTGCGAGCGCCGCTGACCGTGCCGCCGATGGTGTTGCCGGAGGCATTGCTGAGGCGGATGCCGATGGCGTTGGGGATGGCGGTAGTTCCCTCACGGTTGACGCCGATGAAGTTGCCGAGCATACGATTATTACTGCCGCCATTGAGGTCGATACCGGCGCTGGCATTGCCCGAAACCAGGTTGCTGCTGCCCAGGTCGATGCCGCCGATGGCGTTATTGCTGGAACCGTTGCCGAGGATGCCCGCTTTGCCGTTGCCCAAATCGGACTGGCCGTTGCGGGAAACGCCGATGAAATTGCCGGACAGGGTGTGACCGCCGCCGCCCTGCAAAAGGATGCCATTACCGCTGAAGCGGTTGATCACCATGCCCTGGACTATGTTGCCCGTGCCGGTGAGCACCAGGCCATCGGATTGCCCGGCCTGGCTGCCGTCGATTTCGGTTTTACCGCCGGGGCCGCTGCTGCCATCCACCAGAACCTGTCCGGTCAGGGCGGGCAGGGGGCTGAGAATCTGGATGGTCGCGCCCGGCAAATCGTCGAAGCTGACCGAGGCGGCGGCCGTATTCGCTTGCGCCGCCAACGTGCTCCCATTCGCCGCATTGAACGCCTCGCGGGCCGAGCAGTGCAGCACGCCACAGACGCCGTCATCGGTGTCGTCGGTGGTGTTGACGATGTAGTCCGGGCCTGGCTGCGGCATTTCGGTGAGGGCTGTGGGCGTGGCCGTGGGCGTAGGCGTCACGGTTGCGGTCGGGCTGGGCGTGCTGGTGGGCGCTGTCAGGCTGACGACGAACACGCTGCCGCTGTAGGTCTTGTTGCCGACATAGGGATAGCGCAACCAATCCGGGCCAAAGACCTGTCCCCCCGGCCCAGGCGTGGCCGAGATCGGCCCGTAAGCCGTCCAGCCGTTGATGGGCGACAGTTGCAGATCATAGGCGGCATAACGGACAAGGTCAGCCGCCTGCCAGGTGAAAAAGCCGCTGAGCCCGTCCACCTTGACATTGGCGAGGAAAGCCTGGCGCACGCCGCCGGCATTCACGCCCCAGATTTGCACGTACTGATAGTTGTACAAAGGCGTGCCGCCGCTGATCACCTGGCCGGTGAAGATGAGATCGACCGGCGTGGGCGTGGCGGTGGGTGTTGGGGAGGGAGTGCGGGTGGGCGTGTTGGTCGGGGTCGGCGTGCGGGTCGGGGTATTCGTGGGGGTGCGGGTCGGAGTGTTTGTCGCTGTGGGTGTATTGGTGGGCGTATTCGTCGCCGTCGGGGTGCTGGTGGGGGTGTGGGTTGGTGTGTTGGTTGGCGTGGTCGTGGGGGTGCGGGTCGGAGTGTTTGTCGCTGTGGGTGTACT